>JAUNRP010000094.1:0-3115 GCA_030544165.1 bacterium | reverse complement strand
GCTTCTGGGGCCTCGGGGGGCTCTGGCGCCTCGGGTGCTTCCCCGGTGCTGGCCATCACCACGCCAGCGGGAGCGACTTCAGGGGCAGCGGTGGCGGGGACAGTGGCCACTGAGACCATCCCGAGTGCGATTGCGAGGGCGAGAATCCATCTGCGAATCATGGTCTGAATGTAGTGGCGCCCCGCCGGGTGCGCCCGTTGAGGAGCGTGGTGCGGCCAGTTCGTGGCGGGGTGCTCGGCGTGGTGGGGGATCTCCGGCTAGCTGTGCTCCCGGTTAGGTGTCCTCGCGGCGGCGGAGGAACTGGACCATGGCTGCGGCCCCGAGGCCCACGATCGCGAAGAACACCACGGAGCTCCCGCGGCCCATGCGGGTCTCGAGCACCAAGAAGGCGGGCACTGCGATCGCGATGAGCATGGCGGCAGCGGTGATCGCCGCCATGATCCTGGTGGAGCCGTTGCGGCGCCTGGTGAGGCCGGGCACCTCCTCGAGCTCCCACGGCGGCACGCCCCGGGGCGCGGACTCGGGATAGTCCGGCCCTGAAAAGTCCGGCTTGTTCTCGCGAGAGTACATGTTTCGAGGATACGCGGCGGGGCCGGGCGAGGCGGAGCGGTGTGTCAAGGCATCCGCGATTCTGGAGCTCTGACCACCACGTGGACCCGCGACCTGTCACAAATGACGACCTCAAAGTCGCACCTCGTTGGAACGACGGCGCCGTTTCAGGCCACGCCCACTTTGAGGGAGTCAAAAGTGACAGGTCGACGGGTCAGCCTCGGCTCCGGGGGCCCCGTCAGCAGATCCCAGATGGATGGCATCCAGTGTCCTCACGTGCGGCTCGATTTCTTCGGTGGCAGCAGAGGCGTCGAAGGAGATGACCATCATCGATCGCGCTCGTCTGCCAGCAGTTCATCGATCGAGGCAGCCGTTCGAAGCTCATGCCGGGGCAGAGCGGCGAGGCGCGTGCCGTCCGTCCGCCGCGGCGGGACTAGTTCAATTCCGCGCTCACGCGGGACCACGCGGGCGATCTCGCGAATGGGTGGTGTGGCCCGAACCCGCCTACTTGGATTCATCGCCGCCCCGGGGAACCTCTGGCGCATCCGCCTTCGTGATCGGCGAACTTCCTTTGGACTTCGGCGCACGCTCGCGGAGAGGGAATCCGGGCGTCGCAGGACCGGGCCGCCGGCGGCGCGTGATCGCCAAGACCACCCACGCCACGGCACCAAGGACCACGGCCCACGGAAGGATGCCCGCCACGAACAGGACGATGCCCTCGAGGGAGTCGGTGAAGAAGCGCCACGCACGCTCCCACACGCTCGGGGAGGTGTAGCTCGAGGCCACAGCGTCCGTGGCGAACTCGACCGTCAGCGTGGACATCGCCACCTGGTCCTGCAGGTAGGTGAGCTGGGCGGTCAGCGAGTCGAGCTCGGCCTGGCGCTGGGTGATCATCGCCTCGGCCTCGAGGAGGTCCGCGGTGGTCTCGGAGGAGGCCATGAGTTCGGTGAGCCGATCGATGGAGGCCTGCAGGGCATCGCGGCGGGCCTGGAGATCGGCCACCTCCTGGCCCACATCCTCGGAGGTGGAGGACTGGTGCTCCACCTCGCCGAACTCGCCGAGCCGGTCCACGAGCGTCTGGTACTCGTCCGCCGGGATGCGCACGGTCACCTCGGCGCGGGGGCTGTCACCACTCGAGGAGGTCTCGGACCGCGAGACAGTTCCGCCGAGCTCGATCGCGGCATCCGTGAAGGCGACCGCTGCGGCAGCGGGGTCATCGGTGCGGATCGCGGCCTCGCCCGTGGTGATCACGGAGGGCGCCACCGCGCTGGAGCCAGAATCCCCGCCCTGGGCGGGCGCCCCGCCTCCGGCCTCCGGCGCCGCTGGCGGGGCGCCGCCTCCCGCGTCCGTCACCGACTGTTCGCCCTGGCTTCCACGCCCCGGATCGGGAGAATTTCCGGAGCCGCATCCGGTGAGAGCAAGGGCGGCAAGGGCAGCGGTGGCGGCAGCGCGGCGAGCGCGCGAGGCAAACGATGTCATGGCATCAGCGTGGAGCCTCGGGACGGCGCGATCAAGGATCGATGCCGAAACGTAGCCGAAACGATGCTGGTCAGTGATCCGCTCCTACAGGACGGAACCCACCACGAACACCGTCAGCCCACCGAGCACGATGAGCACGATCATGATCGCCAACTCCTTGCGCGATCGGTCCCGGAACATGCCCCCACAGTACCGAGTGCCGGCTCCCCTGCCCCAAAGCCCGGGATTCACCGCACAATAGGGGGATGACTACGGACGCCGCCCGCGCGCTCCCCGGGCCCCACGCGGAGGTGGGGCTGGGTGAGAAGGTGAGAGCCGCCGTCGGGGAGATGGCGCCTCCGGATGGGAGCGCGTACGGGCCCGGCCGCCGCCTCGGGGTTTCATTTTCCGGGGGCGTGGACTCAGCGGTGGTGGCGGCGATCGCGGCGGAGGCGTTCGGGCCGGAGGCGGTGGTGGCCATGATCGCGGTCTCACCCTCCCTCGCGCGCCGGGAGCTGCGCGCCGCCCGTGCCACGGCCGAGGAGATCGGCGTGGAGCTCGCGGAGATCGCCACGTTCGAGACGGACGTGGACGACTACCGCGCCAACACCGCGGACCGCTGCTACTTCTGCCGCACCGAGATGTTCACCCAGTTCACGGGGGACGCCGCCCGCGAGCTCGGCCTGGCCGCCATCGCGTACGGCGAGAACGCCACGGACACGGAGCGGATCGATCGCCCGGGGGCGGTGGCCGCACTCGAATTCGGGGTGCTCCGCCCGCTCTCGACGGCGGGCCTCACCAAGTCCGAGGTGCGCGAGCTGGCCCGGGGGTACGGCCTCTCCGTGGCTGACAAGCCCGCCTCCCCCTGCCTCGCCTCCCGCGTCCCGCACGGCACCCCGGTCACCCCCGAACTCCTGGCGCAGATCGATTCCGCCGAGGACGCCGTGATCGAGGCCGGCTTCCCCGAGGCGCGCGTGCGCCACCACGGGGAGATCGCGCGGATCGAGGTTCCTGCAGGGGACGTGGCCCGCCTCGCCAGCCCCGAGGTGCGCGAGGCCGTGGTTCGCGGGGTGCGCGCGGCCGGCTACCGCAACGTCACGCTGGACCT
>JAUNRP010000093.1 GCA_030544165.1 bacterium | reverse complement strand
GGCTCGAGGACACCGCCGCGGCGCACGGCCACATGCTCGAGGCGGCGCGGGCGGGCGATGCCGAGGCCTACCGGGAGGCCGTGCGGGAGCACTACCGCCCGCTCGAGAAGATCCTGGACGCCCAGGGGCGCTGACGGCTGGTTCCGGACTAGCGGGCCAGGCCGAGGAAGGCCATCCATGCGCCACGCGTCGCGTCCTATTCGTCACCCCACCGCACGGTGACCGCCTCGACGAACTCCTGTTCATCGGAGTGCCGGTCCGCCCTGGCCACCAGCGCCGACTGACGGCGCGCCTCCTCCATGAATTTCTGGCTCCGAACGTCGGGCACAGAAACCTGCGCCGGCCGAAGTCCTCCTGCCCGCATCCTTCGCCGGTACCCGCTCACTCCACGAGACATTTCAGCGCTCAGGCGATCTGGAAGGTCTGGTCTCCAACCTCGACTTCGACACGTAGAGTCCCGCCGAGCGCGGCTGCGTACCGACGAAGTGTGTCGACCTTGGTGAGATCCACTTGGCCACGCTCAATCTCGGAGACTCGCTTCTGGCTGATCTCGAGAGTTGCGGCGACATCGCTCTGAGTGAGTTCGAACCTCTCGCGGAGTTCCCGCAGCTTGTAAGCGCGGACCTCCGCGAGCATTCGCTTCATATGCTTCGCCTGCGCCTCGGTATCTCCCTGGCGTGTACGCATCAAGTCCTCAAGAGTCTTGACCATGTCGCTCACTTTCTGTGTTTCGATCGCCTGCGTTCGGACCTGCCAGAACCCTTCACGGCTCGTGTGGTTCCATCAGCAACGTCTCACACCCGTAATATACCTTTTAACTTCTACAAGGGAAAGGGTATGGACCAGACTGGTGGGCTCTGGTCGAGTGAGATGCGCGAGCCGGGGAGAGTCCGCTGGCCACACTCCGGAGGGAGAATCGCGAGTAGACCGGTACCTTATGGGCGGAATGGATCGAGGCCCCTGACCGGCATTTCTGCTGGTCAGGGGCCTCATTCGTAGCGGGGGCAGGATTCGAACCTGCGACCTCCGGGTTATGAGCCCGGCGAGCTACCGAACTGCTCCACCCCGCGTTGGTGCCTGATCAGTTTAGGTGACGCCCCGTGGGGTTTCAAACGGCAGGAGCGTGCGAACGATCACAGCGTGCCTCTGATCGGGGGCAACATCTGACAACACGGACCAATCAGTGACTCTCCAGCCCGGGCAGTGCCACTGTGGGGCAATCACCGTTCAAGGGGGACAGATGCAACGCCAACGCCGCGTGGCCGGCATGCTGAGTACCGCCATCGTGAGTACCGTCCTCCTGGCGCTCGGCGCGTGCTCGGCCACGACCGGTGAATCGGAATCTCACCCCGGGACCGCCACCGCCACAGACCCAACGAGTGCGCCGGACTCCCCCAGCCCGAGCGGCACTGCGTCGTCGTCGGACATGACGGAACCGCCGACCAGCCAGGGCGGGACGGCGCCTGAGGGGTTCCCCAGCCTCACCCGTCCGGACGGGACGGCGATCACCTACGTGGGCACGCTCACGGACCTGAAGGGGCTGCCACCGACACTTCCCTCTGAGGCGATCTACAGCTCTGCAGCCGCGCTGGAGCACATCGAGGGCGCGATGTCCTGTAGCGGCGAGGCCACGCTCCTCGTCACCGAGGGCGGCAGGACGAGCGCGATCTGGAACGCGTCGGAACAGTCCCAATCCGAGCCGGTTGCGATCAAGGGCTTTGCTCCAGGGACCCCGGGAACCGTTGTTGCGCCGGGGCTCGCGGTTGGCCTCGACCTCCCCGAACCCGACTGGCGCCTCGTGGTCCGCGATGAGCAGGGGATCACGATGGAGGTCCTCGCGGGCGCCCTCCAGGGGAGCCTCCCACCCTCCCTCGCGATCTCGGACACCGATCTCTGGGCGGTCCTGTGGGACGAGGCGGATCTCCGCGTCTACCGCATGCCGATCGACGGCTCGGAATGGAAGAACCTGGGCCCCTCCACCCTGGTGAGTGCTACCGAGGGTGGGGTGCTCTCCGTCCGTGACGAGTGGTCGGACCCCAGCATGGGCAGGAAGTTCGAGGTTGACGTCCTCTCGGTGGCCGGGGCGGAGCCGGTGGTGAGCGGATCCCATGGCGTGCCCGGGATCGCCGTCACCGATGTCGCTCGCTCGGGCGATCTGCTCGCGCTCTACCTCCAGGTGGGGCAGGGGGATTCGCCGCGGATTGTGGTGGTGGATCGGGACGAGGCATTCGCGGTCAGCCTGGAGCGGCCGGCAGCCTCGCTCGGCGTCACCGAGGGCTACGTGGTGTGGCAGGAGACGGAGGCCGAGTCCGGCGGGCCGGGAGATCAGTACCTCCTGGATGTGGAAGCCCGTGCGGTGCAGACGCTCGGGATGGGCGTGCCCACCACCACCTTCCCGATCGTGTGCGGCGATCACATCGCCTGGACCGCGAGCGATTCTGGCGGCACCACGGTCCGGAAGGCCGTGCTTCGGTGAGGGGGGCGCTCCCCCGCGTGATGGTGCTCGGGATTCCTCACAGATGCCCGCGTGATATCACTGCGCACCTGTGAGGAATTCCGAGCAACTCGGTGAGGTGAGGCGGGTGGGGCGGGGACGGCGGGGTGGGATGGACCGGCGGGCTGGCGGCGCGGGGGCCGAGCGCGAGGTTACCCCTCCGTGCCAGCCTCGCCGCCGCCGTCGCCGGTATCGGTGCCCTCGGTGGTGCCGCCCGGGAGCTCCTCGCCGCCGGGGACCACTCCGGCGTCGGGGTCGATGGTGGGCTCCGGGGTGGGGATCTCCCCCACCTGGTCCGGGTCCACCACCGGCTCCTCGCCGGAGATATCGGCCTCGGCCTCGATCGCATCGGCGAGAGCGGCATCGAGCGCCGCCTGGGCCTCGCCGTACGCCGCCCAGTCGCCGGCCTGGAGGGCCTCCTGGGAGGCGATCAGTGCCTGGTTGGCGGCGTCGAGGGCCTCGCGGAGGCGCTCCTCCGCCGTGGTCTCCACCCCGGGCTCGGTGGGCGTGGTGGGCGTGCCCGGAATCTGCTCGCCCGTCTCCGCGCCGGAGGCGCCGCCGAACACCTGGTCGAGGGCCTCCTGGAGGGTGGGCGCGAACCCGATCTCCTCACCGAAGGACACGAGGATGCGGTGCAGCAGCGGGACCTGCGTGCCGCCGGAGGACTGGGTGTAGACCGGCTGCACGTACAGCAGGCCGCCGCCCACCGGGAGGGTGAGCAGGTTGCCCCGCAGCACCTGGGAGCCACCCTGCTGGAGCAGGTTGAGCTCACGGGAGACGGTGGGATCCGCGTTGAAGAGGTTCTGCACCTGACCGGGTCCCGGCACCGTGAGGTCACGCGGGAGTTCGAGCACGTGGATCTTTCCGTAGTCCTCCGCGATCACGCCGGGCTCGTTGCCGGCGTCCGCGTTCACGGACATGTACCCGGTGAGGATCTGCCGGCCGGACTGGCCGCCCGGGATGAAGGCCGTGGTGAGCGAGAAGTTGGCCTCCTCCTCATCCGGCATCGTCACCGTCATGTAGAACGGCGGCTGGGGCACGGCCTCGCCGGAGATCGGATCGCTGGGCACCTGCCAGAAGTCGTTCCCCGAGTAGAAGGAGGAAGGGTCCTCCACGTGGTAGCGGGTGATGAGCTCGCGCTGCACCTTGAAGAGGTCCTCCGGGTAGCGGAAGTGGCTCATCAGATCGCCCGAGACCTCACTCACCGGCGTCAGGATCTCCGGGAAGATGCCCTTCCAGGCGTTCAGGATCGGATCCTGCTCGTCCCACTGGTAGAGGGTGACCGAGCCGTCGTAGGCGTCCACCACGGCCTTGACCGAGTTGCGCATGTAGTTCACGCGGTTCACCGGCGAGAGGATGTTGGTCTGCTGCGAGGTCAGGGTGGCGGCCTCGAGGGACTCCCGCGCCGAATACGGGTAGTCGTTGGAGGTGGTGTACGCGTCCACGATCCACAGGACGCGCGCCGGGGTGTCCGGATCGTCATCGTGATCCACCACGGCCGGGTAGGTGCGGCCGTCCAGTGTGAGGAACGGGGCCACCTGGGCCACGCGCTCGCGCGGATCGCGCACCGTGAGGATCTGGGACTCGGAGGTCACGCGATCGGAGAAGAGGATGTTGAGGTCCTGCATCTTGATCGCGAACAGCACCTGGTGGAGGAGCCCGCCGATGCGGGGGCCGCCGTCACCCTGGAAGGTGTACTGCACGTACTGGTTGTCCGCCTGGTCCGAGGGGTAGTCGAACTCCCAGGGGGACGTGCCGTCCGGTGCGCCCACGATCGAGAAGTCCGGCAGGCCCACGCCCTCACCGAAGTAGATGCGCTGCTCGTACTCGGGCAGCAGGCCGGTGGAGGGAACGCCCTGCTCGAAGAAGCGCGGGCGCCCGTCGGCCGCGGTCTGGTTGCCGTAGGCGGCCGCCACGCCGTAGCCGTGCGTGTAGACGGTGTGGTCGTTGATCCAGGTGCGCTGCTCGGGGCTCAGCCCGTTCAGGTTGAGCTCGCGCACGGCGATCACGGTGTCATGGGTCTCGCCATCGAGCTCGTAGCGGTCCACGGAGAGAGTGGACGCGAAGTCGTAGTACTGGCGGGACTGCTGGTACTGGCGGAACGTCTGGTCCGCGATCGTGGGATCCCACAGGCGGATCTGCGCGGTGGACTCGGAGTCCTGGCGGAGCTGCCCGGCCTCGGCCTCGGTGGCCGCCTCGTAGGAGGTGGAGATGTGCTCATCGAGTCCGTAGGCGTGCAGGGTGGCGGCGATGTTGCGCTGGATGAACTCGCTCTCGCGCTCCACGGCGTTCGGGTCCACCGTGAATCGCTGGACGATCGCCGGGTAGGCAACGCCCACCACGAGCGAGGAGACCACCATGAGCGCGAGGCCCGTGACGGGGATCCTCCAGTCACCGCGCACCGCGGCCACCAGGAACAGCACCGCCACCACGAGGGCGATTCCCGCGAGGATCGCGGACCCCGGGATGGAGGCGTTCACGGCGGTGAAGCCCGCGCCAGAGAAGCGATCGCCATCGTTCAGGAGCGATGAGTAGCGGTCCAGCCAGAGGTTGACGGCCCCCACCACCATGAGGAGCGCCGCGAGGATCGCGAGGTGGACGCGCGTGGGCTTGGCCACCTTGAAGCTCGGAGTCACCGAGATGCCGCCGTAGAGGTATCCCACGGCCGCCACGGCCACGAACGAGAGCCCGAGCGCGGTCATCAGCAGCGAGGTCACGATCCGGAAGAACGGCAGGGAGAAGACGTAGAAGGAGACGTCCAGGTTGAACTGCGGGTCAGTGACCCCGAAGTTCGACTGGTTGAAGAACAGCAGCACGCTCTGCCAGCCACTGGAGAGGGAGGAACCGAACATCGCGCCCAGGATCACCACCGCGCCCCAGAACACCCAGTGGCGCAGGGGCTGGATCTGCTGGCGGTACTGCTCGAGGTTCCGGTCCGCCGCACCGAGCGGCACATAGCTCTTCCGTGCGCGCCAGGCGAGGAACAAGTTCAGGCCCACCACGCCACCCACCACGAGGGCGCCGAGCACGAACAGCCCGATCCGCGCGAGCCAACTGGTCCAGAAGACCTCCGCGAATCCCACCTGCTGGTACCAGAGGACCTCGGTCCACACCTCGGCGAACGCAACGAGCAGCCCGCCGAGCGCCACGAGCGCAATCACCGTCCACCAGAACGGCCCGATCTTCGGCCGCTCGAACTGGAGGCTCGGCCGCGAGGGCGGCGGCTGCTGGGGGGTGTCAAAGACAGGGTTGGTCACGTGCGCATCCTCATGAGTGTGGTGGTTCTGCCTACAAGAGTCGCACATTTTCGTGAGAATCTGGATTTCATGTCAGCCCCCACAACGCCTCGTGAGAGCGCCTTGGCCGCCTGTGTGGCAGGCATCGAGCAGTCCGCCGCCCAGGCCGGATGGGACGGACCCGTTCGCGTGTTCGCTCTCGTCGTAACCGCTGCAACCGCCCAGGCCGACCCCCAGTTCGCCGCACAGTTGCTGGAGACGGACCTCTCCACACTCCCGGAGGCCCATCTCACGCCGCTCGAACAGGAGGGCCTCCCCGAGTCCGCGAGCCTCGAGGAACTCCTCGCCCGCCTCGCCTGGCCCGAGTCGGTGGATGGCGCCGCCTGCGTGGTGGAACGGGTGATCCTTCTCGGCGACGACGGGGCCGCCGTCGCGCCCGCCGATGCCCTCGCCTCACCTGGCCGCAGGGACATCCGGATCGCGGTGGGCGTCCTCCGCTCCGGCGAATCGTGGTGCGTGCTGCGCCTGAAGGACAACGACGATCCCGCCATGCGCCTCCAGGGCGCCGAGGTGGTTCCGGGCCTCGTGGACCAGGTCCGCGCCACGCTCGCCCCCGTGCCCGAAACTCCGGCTCAGGATTGACTCCGGGCTGGGTCCGGACCGGCTCAGGACTGGGCCGCCACCACCGACTCACAGGTGGTGAGGCGCTCCGACTGTCCACGTCCGATGGCCTCCACGGCCTCCACCGCGTCCGCGAGCG
Source organism: bacterium (assembly GCA_030544165.1). Lineage (GTDB taxonomy): Bacteria > Actinomycetota > Actinomycetes > Actinomycetales > Actinomycetaceae > JAAZBW01. The sequence continues at coordinate 1,163 of JAUNRP010000093.1, read as the reverse complement.
TTCCCACCGCCGCGATCTCGAGCCCATCGGGCACGTTCCCGAGGGCCTCGGAGCAGTTCCCCTCGGCCACCAGGAACCACGAGGCCCCGTCGCGTACCGCGCCGTGGAGCTTCTGCTGGATCCCCCCGATCGCCCCCACGCGCCCATCGATCGACATCGTGCCGCTCCCCGCGATCAGCTTCCCGCCGGTGAGCTCGCCCGGGGTGAGCTGGTCCACGATCGCGAGGGCGAACATCATCCCCGCGGACGGCCCGCCGATGTTGTCGATGTCGAAGTCGATGTCCACCGGGAAGTCCGAGGGCTCCGTGTTCAGCCACACCCCCAGCAGGGAGCCGGGCTGCTCATCCCCCTCCGGCCGCGGCGAGGTGGGGAAGGTGGCCTCCGCCGGCCCTCCCTCCCGCATCACCTCGAGGGTGACCTCCGTACCGGGCGCCGTTTCCTCGAGAATGCCGATCAGTTGCCCGAAGTCCCGCAGTTCTTCCCGCTGCGAACCGGCGGGCGTGATCGCGGTGAGCACATCTCCCACCTCGAGCTCCCCCACCGGAGGCAGGTCCGGCATGAGCTCTGCCACCGTCATGGTCACCGTGATCTCGTAGCCGAGCTCCGTGAGTGCCGCCGCCGTGGCGAAGTCCTGGGACGCATTCATCTGGGCGATCTGGAAATCCGAGACCTCCTGCGGATCCGGCTCCACCGGGTAGACCATCTCGCGCGGCAGCACGGCCGCGTCTGGCCGCAGCCACCCCGAGATCGCATCCAGCAGTGTGATACTCCGGCCCGGCCCTCCCGAGACCGCGACCGTGGTGAGCAGCAGTTGCCCCTCCCCCGTCTCGTGCGTCTCCGCGCCGGAGATCGCCACCACGGACTCGTCATCGATCAACCCCAGGGTGTCCAGCGTGGGCCCCGGCGATCGCACCATCCACGGCAGCGGAAGCACCACCATCGCCGCGATCGCGAACATCAGCAGGGCGGCGCTCACCGTCAGGATCATCGTGCCCGTATCGGGCCGCCGCCGTTTCTTCACCCGCCCATTGTGCACCGCTCCCCCATTTCCCGACGACGACGCCCACCTTCCCCTCCGTCTCCCCTTTCCCCTGCTCAACTCCTCTGCCTGCGCGCCCTCACCCCTTCCAGCACCTGTTCCCCTCCGAGCACCTGCTCCCCCT
>JAUNRP010000092.1 GCA_030544165.1 bacterium | reverse complement strand
CGCCGGGTTCGCCCGCCCCGTACCCCTCCCACTGGGAGGCGGACATCATCGCCCGTGACGGCGAGATGTTCCACATCCGCCCGGTTCGCCCCTCCGATGCGGGCGGGCTGCAGGCGCTGCACCTCGCGCAGTCCGAGGGCTCCCGGATCTTCCGATTCTTCGCGCCGCGCGGCGAGCTCTCCGACGCCGAGTTGGCGCGATTCACCGAGGTGGACCACGTCTCCCGTGTGGCCCTCGTGGTCACGGACTCCTCCCGCGAGGAGGAGCTGCTCGCGTTCGGCACGTACGACGCGGTGGACTCCGGGAGTGCGGAGGTGGCCTTCTACGTGGCCGATTCTGCCCACGGACGTGGCCTCGGCTCCATCCTGCTGGACCACCTCGCCGCCGCCGCGTGGGAGCGCGGCCTGCACCGGTTCGAGGCGGACGTGCTGCCCACCAACGCCCGCATGCTCGCCGTGTTCCGGGACGCCGGCTACACGCTCGCCTCCCAGTTCGACGATGGCGTCATCACCGTCTCCTTCGATATCGCGCCCACCGAGGAGTCGCGCCGCGTCCTCGCCGCCCGCGAACAGCACTCCGAATCCCTCTCCATGGCGGGGGTGCTCGCGCCCGCGCGGGTGGTGGGCGTGGGCGGGGGCGCGTTGCTCCCGCGGGGGATCGAGGCGTGGGACGGCTCACCGTTGCCGCCGCTCACCCTCGCCCTCATCGACGACGACGTGCCCGCCCTGCGCCGTCACCTCGCCTCGCTCGGGGCTGCTGGGGCACACGCCGCCGTGGTCCTTACCCGGGTGGATGAGGCGGGCGCCTGGTACCGCGAACTGCTGCGCACCGCCCGGGATGCGGACGTTCGGCTGGTGGGTCCCTCCTCGCTGGGAGTGGTGACGGTTGGTGGTGCGAACCTGACGGCCGAGCCGGGGCTGCAGGGGGGCGGGGAGATCAGCGTGGTGGCGCACCGGCGGCGATCGTTCAGCGAGATCGCGGACCGGTTCGTGGCGGCGGGGGTGCCGCTGCGGTCCTTCGTTGCGGCGGGGAACCGCCTGGACGTCTCCGGCAACGACGCGATGCAGTGGTGGATCTCCGATCCGGGCACCAAGGTGGCCGCGATCGCGCTGGACTCGATCGGCAACCCCCGCAAGTTCGCACGGATCTCCCGCGAATTGGCCCGCCGGATGCCGGTGGTGTGCCACATCGGTTCCACCACGGGCCAGCTCGCTCCTCCCAGCCACCCGGTGCGCACCAGCGCCCTTCCGCGGGGGGTGCTCTCCGGGATGCTGCGCCAGTCCGGGGTGATCGAGGCGGAGAGCCGGGCGGACCTGGTGGACCTCGCGCGGTTGGCGGTGAGTGGGCGGCCTTCTGGAGTGGCGTTGGTGGCCACCACCGAGTCCGGATGGGATGCGGGGCGCCAGGCGCTGCGGACCGCCACCCTCCCCTTTTCCAACAATAAGTCCGGTTATGACCCGTACTCCCTGCCGAAGGCGACTTATTGTTCCGGAGAGGTGGTGATCGTGGTGGACCAGCCCCTTGCCGGGGAGGTACGGCACGGGAGCGCGGCGGAGGTGGCGGCGGGCTACGGCGGGGGAGTGATCGCCGTCGTGAGGCATCCGGCGCCGGTACGGCTGGAAGGGACATCCGCCGTGGTGACCGACGACCTCGGGCGGGCGGTCCGGTTGGCGAAGGCGCTGATCGCGGGACCCACCGAAGACTCGGCCGCGGACGCGTACCGGGCGGACCACGGCGCGGCCCGGGCAGTTCTCGCGCGCGCGGAGGCAGCCGAGTTCGGGCCACAGGAGGTGGACGCGCTCCTGGCGGCCTACGGGCTGGAACTCGAGGCGGAGACCGGCCCCGGCCGAGGGGAGACGGACGGGTGGGAGGACCTCGTGATCGAGGGGACGGAGGACCCGCTCTACGGTCCGGTGATCGGATTCCACCACGCGGGGGATGCGGAGTGGTTCGGGGACGTGGCGTACCGGATCGCACCCCTCACCCAGCAGGACGTGGAGGGCCTCGTGGGCGAGCCGCGTTCCTCCGTGCGCCTGGAGAGCATGGATCTGGCCCCGCTGCACGGGGTGATCGCGCGGATCGCCCAGCTCAAGGACGACCTGCCGGAGGTGGCGCGGATCCGCGGGCGTGTCCGCGCCCGGGACGGTGAGGTGCGCCTGATCGCGGCCGAGGTGCACCGTGCCGGAGCCGGGCGGCTGGACACGCGCGGGCGTGCCATGCCCGGTGGGGACTTCCAGTGGGACGCCCCGAGCGCTCTGGACCCGAGCGCGCCGGATGCGGGCGGACCGGACCCGGCCGCGCCGGATGCCCCGGGCGCTGCGGAGTGATGGAACAATGGCACCCGTGTCATCCCTCCGTACCGAACTCCAGCGCGATCTGCAGCGCGGCGGCTACTACCCGGAACTCGTCTCGCGCGTGCTCGATGTGGCGATCGGCGGGCAGGAGATCGTCTCCTACCTCGTCCACCCAGAGACGAGCTTCGATTCCCGCGAGATCTACCGGCACCTCACCGCACTCGTGCTGACCCCCACCCGCCTGGTGGGGGTCCACGTGGACGATGACCCGGAGGCGCGCGGCACGCACGCCCTTGCCACCACCGAGGCCGTGGCCCTCTCCCGGATCCGCTCGGTGGCGCTGTCCCACGGGGTCTCGGACCCGGCGCGCTCGGACGCCTCCGTGGTGGACGAACTCACCATCGCCGTCAACTGGGGCGGAATCTCCCGCATGGACCTCGAGCCCGCGATGTGCCCGGACCCCAACTGCGAGGCCGATCACGGGTACACCGGCCACATGACGGGTGAGGACCTCGCGCTGCGGATCTCCGCCCAGGCGGACGGCCGGGGCCGGCTGGACCAGGCGTTGCGTTTCGCCGCCGAACTCTCCACCGCCGTGGCCCGGAGCACCGAGAGGTGAGTTTCCCGCCAGAGTTCGTCCGCCCGCAGGCCGGCGGGCTGCGGGGGGTGCTCGCTGCCTCCATGATCGCGGCCGGCCTCGAGCCGCGTGATGGCACGTTTGCCGACGATGCCGAGGGCCTGGCCTTCCCGAAGGCCCGCCGCGTCTGCGTGGTGCTCGTGGACGGGCTCGGATGGACCCAACTGCGCGAGCGCAGCGGCCACTTCCCCTTCCTGCGCAAACTCTCCGCAGAGCGCGTCACCACCGTGGCGCCCTCCACCACCGCCGCCGCCATGACCGCATTCGGCACGAGCCGCGGCCCGGGGGAGACCGGCATGCTCGGCTACACGGTGCGGTCCCCGCAGGGCGAGCTCGTGAACCTCATCCGGTGGGACCAGGGGCCGGAGGCCATGGCACAGTGGCAGTCCGTGCCACCGCTGGCCGAGCGCCTCGCGCGGCCGGAGCGGTTCGCCGTCACCCAGCCGGCGCGGTTCGCCGGATCCGGCCTGACCGTGGCCGCCTTCCGGGGCTCCCGGGCGGTGGAGGCCGAGGACCTTGCGGACCGCGTGGACGCGGCCGTCTTCGCACTCCGCAGCGGAGCGGCGGACCTCGCCTACGTCTACTGGGGCGAGGTGGACCACGTGGGCCACGATCGCGGCTGGCAGTCCTACGAGTGGGGCGAGGAGGCGAGCCGGACGGACTCCGAGATCGCCCGCCTCGCCCGCGAGCTCCCCTCCAGCACGCTGCTCGTGATCACCTCGGACCACGGCATGGTGGACGTGGCCCAGAAGTCGGACGTGGCCACCACCCCCGCACTCCGCGAGGGCGTGGACCTGGTGGCGGGAGAGCCCCGCGCCTCCCACCTGTTCACCTCGGACCCGGCGGGCGTCACGGCGCGGTGGCGGGACTTCCTCGGCGAGAGCGCATGGATCGCCACCCGGGAGGAGGCCATTCACATCTTCGAACCGGTCTCCGAGCGCTTCCACCCCGTGATCGGGGACGTGGTGGCCTTCATGCGCGGCCGGGACGTGGTGGTGGACTCCCAGACCCAGACGCCCGGTTCCATCGCACTGATCGGCGTGCACGGCTCGCTCACCCCGGAGGAGATGTACATCCCCCTCGCCCTCGAGGTGGTGTGATGGCGGCCCTCGTCTTCTTCACGGGCACCATGGACTCCGGCAAATCCACCCTCGCGCTCCAGACCAACCACAACCACTCCACCCGCGGCAGGCGCGGACTCATCTTCTCCCGCCACGACCGCGCGGGGAGCGAGCGGCTCTCCTCCCGCCTCGGGCTCTCGGTGCCCTCGCTCGAGGTCACGCAGACCACGGACTTCTGGCGCGAGGTCACCGAACGACGCATCCGGGGCGAGCGGGTGGACTACCTGGTCTGTGACGAGGCCCAGTTCTTCTCCTCCGAGCAGGTGGAGCAACTCGCCCGCCTCGTGGACGAGGTGGCGATCGACGTCTTCGCCTTCGGCATCATGACGGACTTCCGCACGCGCCTCTTCCCGGGATCCGCCCGGCTCGTGGAGTTGGCGGACCGCGTGGAGCGGCTCCAGGTGGAGGCGCTGTGCTGGTGCGGCGCCCGCGCCACCCACAACGCTCGCACGGTGGACGGCCTCATGGTCACCGAGGGCGATCAGGTGGTGGTGGGGGACACCGCGCCGTCCGAGGGCCACGTGGCCTACGAGGTCCTGTGCCGCCGCCACCACGTGCGCCACGAGACGGCGCGTGCGGCCGGCGCCGCCGAGCTCTCCCAGCCCACCCTGGCGGACTCCCTCGAGCTCTAGGCTCCGGGTGCGTTCCTAGTCACCCTTGGACCCGAACACGATCTCATCCCAGCTCGGCACCGAGCGGCGCGTGCGCCGCGAACGTGGGGCGGGTGCCGCCTGCTCCTGCCCCTTCTCACTCCCCGCCTCCTCATTCTCCGACGACGGCGCCTGCGTCCCAGCACCGCCCGCCTCCGCGGCGCCATCAGCCGGGTCCTCGGGGGACTCAGCGCTCACCGGGCTCGCGGGAGTGCGGCGGGAGTCCAGGGAGACCACGTGGGCCTCGGCCCCGTCCTCGCGCTCGCGCGGGAGTTCGATGCCCTCCTCGGCCAGTGCGTCCAGGAGGTCCGGGTCCTCGTCGAATCCGGCAGGGATCTGGCGGACCCCGCGGGATTCGGTGAGGGAGTCGAGGAGCGCATCGGTGGAGGGCTCGGGCGAGGCGGCGCAGGAGGCTTCTGGCCCGTTCGGTCCGGATTCCGGGCTACCGGCGTCAGCCTCCATGCCGCGCCCCGCGTCCCGCAGTTGCTCGCCGCGCGCCGGGAACGCGCTGATGACGCTCGCCAGGCCGCGGCCCGCGCGGCCGGAGGGGGAGTCCGGCTCGGAGAGCCAGCGTGCCTCGTCGTCGATGGCGTGGATGGCGCGCGTCTGGAGGTCCACCTCCCAACTGGCGCGCTGGACCTTCTCCTCCACGGGGAAGTCCAGCAGCACGGTCCACGGGCCCGAGCCCGAACGCACGGCGTCCCACTCGAGGCTCGCGGGATCCACCTTGCGGATGGCGAGGCGATCCACCGCCAGATCGCCGAGGATCGGGGAATCCGGATGGCGGCCCACCGGAATGTTCATGGCCTGCTGGATGACCCAGGCACGTTCGGCGGCCACGGGGCCCTCGTACTTCTCCACGCGCTCGGCCGTCAGCCCGGCGAGTTCTGCCACCTCGTCCACGCTCGAACCGGCACGCAGCATCGCCTGGATCTCGCGGGGTGAGAGCGGTCCACTCGAACCTGCTGGCTGTTCGGCGCGCTCCCTGCGGATGGCATGGCGGAGCGCATCATCGATGGGCAGGGTGAACTCGGATCCCTCCGCGTCCCTGAGTACGAGGTGGGTGCCGTCCTTCACGCCCGCGAGATTGAGTTCGGACACGTCGGCTCCTTCACTTTTCCTCATCCCAGACTGCCATTGGCGCGCGCGCACCCCCGGGACCCGCTCCGGTGTGGCGCAGTGCTGGTCAGCTCGCGGTGGTGGGGTTGAATGGGGGCGTGACCACGGACATCGCAGAACTCGGGCAGATCGCCATCGAACTCGCACGCGGCGCCGGTGAGCTCGCGGGGGAGCGCCGCCGCGGTGCGGTGGTGGTGGAGTCCACCAAGTCCTCCGCCGTGGACGTGGTCACCGCGGTGGACCGGGAGGTCGAGGACCTCCTGCGCAGCCGCATCGCCCAGCTCCGCCCGGATGATGCCATCCTCGGGGAGGAGGGCGATGACACCCCCGGCACCAGTGGCCTCACCTGGGTCCTCGATCCGATCGATGGCACTGTCAACTACCTCTACGGCCAGCCCGCCTGGGCCGTCTCGGTGGCCGTGTGCGAGGGCGAGCCCGATCCGCGCACCTGGCACGTGCTCGCCGGCGCCGTCTCCGCACCGGCTCTCGGCCACCTCTGGCACGCGACGGCGGGTGGTGGGGCGTTCCGGGATGGCCAGCCCATCTCGGTGGGCCGGGAGTCAGAGCTTGGCGTCTCCCTCCTCGCCACCGGGTTCGCCTACCGCTCCGAGGTCCGTTCCGCCCAGGCCCACGCCCTCCTGGAGGTCCTGCCCCACGTGCGGGACATCCGGCGGCTCGGTTCCTGCGCGATCGACCTGTGCCTGGTGGCCGATGGATCCCTCGATGCGTACTTCGAATCGGGCATCAACCCCTGGGACATGGCCGCGGGGGAGGTCATCGTGCGGGAGGCGGGCGGCGTCGTCGTGGGGGAGGACGGGGGGCGAGCGTCAGGGGAGATGGTGGTGGCAGGAAACCCCGGCCTCGCCTCCGCCGTGGCGCGCCTGGTCACCAACGCACGCGGGGGGCCCAACCTCGGTGTATAGTCCGGGGGCAGCACCGGCACGCGCGTGGGGACCCGGCCCCGGGAATACCACGCGTGACGTGCACGTTGACTGCAACACACCACCACCCAAGGAAGCGGAGAGACGTCCGGATGGCGACCGACTATGACGCACCACGTAAGAACGATGAAGACCTCGGTGCGGATTCAATCGAGGAGCTGAAGGCGCGGCGCAACGAGAAGGCTGCGCCGAGCGTCGATGAGGATGAGGTCGAATCGGCAGAGGGCTTCGAACTCCCGGGGGCCGACCTCTCGGGTGAGGAGCTCGCCGTTCGCGTGCTCCCGCGCCAGGCCGATGAGTTCACCTGCTCGCAGTGCTTCCTGGTGCACCACCGCTCCCAGCTCGCCTACGAGGAGAACGGCATGCCCGTCTGCTCGGAGTGCGCGGGCTAGGTTCGCCCGGCTGAGTCAGCTCCCCACGCGGATCGCGCCCACTGCCTCGGCCAGCTCCTCGGGGTTCCGGCTGCTGAGGAGCCAGTAGGGGGCGGGGTCGCGCGGATCCACCAACCGGACGCGGATCCCGCGCGCCGTGTGGTCCCTGTACGCCGTATACGCCCGCAGATCGGCGCCCGGGCCCATCGCATCGCGCATCTCCTCGCGGTCCAGGACCTCGAGCTCTCCCAGGAAGCGGCCCTCGATCTGTGCACCCCCGGCGCGCAGCCAGCCGTCCTCCACCTCGATCACGGGGGAGGTGGCGTAGAGGAACAGGCCCGCGAGGGCGGCGAGAGTTGCCGCAACCACCGTTGCGACGCCCGCGGAGAGCGGCACCAGGATCAGCCCGAACGAACCGGCGAGCGCGCAGTACAGGGCGAACAGCGGGAGCGGGGGGAGGACTCGTTCGTGGAAGCGCACGGACCAACTCTGTCACACGGTGGCGGGCGGGGTGGGCAGCGTGGGCGGGGTACAGTTCGTAAGGACCTGAAGACGTTAGGAGC
>JAUNRP010000091.1 GCA_030544165.1 bacterium | reverse complement strand
GCACGTTCGAGGCCGCAAGCTGGTTAACGTGGGGCAAACGCGGGATTCTGGCGGCCGAAATAGGTGGCTACCCGAGCGAAGGGGCGCAACCGGCCAGCCACGACACGGCCAGCCATCTCAGCCCCGGCACACGCCAACCATCACGGCACTGGCCTAGCCAGCCACGGCTACCGCGGCCACGTGAGCCAGGTCCCGTCAGCCAGGGCCGGTGAGCCAGGGTCGACCACCCGGGCCAGCCAGCCCGAATCACAAACGCCAAGCACGCCCCAACAGCCCACCCGCCCCGCTCACAACAAAAATCCGGCCCGCAGGAAACCCACGGGCCGGACTCTCGAAAGGTGCAACCTACACCTTGTGCTGGCGATCCTCGCGGGGCACCCACTGGCGCTCGGCCTCGCCCACGTAGATCTGGCGGGGGCGCCCGATCTTGGTGGTGGGATCCTCGAGCATCTCGCGGTACTGGGCGATCCAGCCCGGCAGGCGTCCCAGGGCGAACAGCGGCGTGAACATCTTCTCCGGGAAGCCCATGGCCTTGTAGATGAGGCCGGTGTAGAAGTCCACGTTGGGGTAGAGCTTGCGCTCGATGAAGTAGTCGTCGGACAGGGCGATGCCCTCCAGCTCCATGGCCATATCGAGGAGCTGGTTGTCTCCGCCGAGGTTCTCGAGCACCTCGTGAGCGGACTCCTTCACGATCGCGGCGCGCGGATCGTAGTTCTTGTACACGCGGTGCCCGAAGCCCATGAGCTTCACGCCGTCTTCCTTGTTCTTCACGCGCTCCACGAACTTGCCCACGCCCTCGCCGGACTCGCGCATCTTCTCCAGCATCGCGAGGACGGCCTCGTTCGCGCCGCCGTGCAGCGGCCCGGACAGCGCGCCCACACCCGCGGCCACGGAGGCGTACATGTTGGCATCCGCGGAGCCCACCATGCGAACGGTGGAGGTGGAGCAGTTCTGCTCGTGATCGGCGTGGAGGATCAGCAGCTTGTTCAGCGCCGACTCCAGCATCGGGTCCACCTCGTACTTCTCGTACGGCATGCCGAAGCACATCCACAGGAAGTCCTCGGCGTACTTCTTGGAGTTGTCCGGGTAGAGGATCGGCAGGCCCGCGGCGCGCCGGAAGATGGAGGCCACCATGGTGGGGACCTTGGCCATCAGCAGCGTGGTGGCCTTGTCCACCGCCACCGGATCCTTGGGATCCAGGGTGTGCTGGTAGTACGTGGCGAGCCCCGCGATGCCCGCCTGCAGGACCGCCATCGGGTGGCCGGAGGCCGGGAACGCGTGGAAGAACGCGTTGAAGTCCTCGTGCAGCAGGCGGTGGCGCTTCAGGCGCGCCGTGTACGCGTGGTAGGTGTCCATGTCCGGCAGCTCGCCGTGGATCAGCAGGTACGCCACCTCGAGGAACGTGGAGTTCTTGGCGAGCTGCTCGATCGGGTAGCCGCGGTAGCGCAGGATCCCCTCGTCACCATCGATGTACGTGATCGTGGATTCGCACGAGGCCGTGTTCATGAATCCCGAGTCGACCGTGACGAGTCCGGTCTCCTTCAGGAGGGCGCCGATGTTGACGCCGTCGTTGCCTTCAACTGCGGGGTGGCGCTTGAATTCGAGCCGCTTCCCGTCGACTTCGAACGTGGCGGGCGCGAGATTCTGGTCAGTCACTGAGGACCCTTTCGATGGGGGCGGCCAACAAGGCTGAGTGATCGGGGTTGTCCGTCCCACACTAACGGTTTTGGCCCCGCCGTGCGCAGCCCGATCGCACTCCCGACCTATCGCCGAGAGCAGAAATCCTTACGCCCGGCCGCCGTCCCGCTACCCCAGCAGCGGCCCCTCGCCAAGCCGCTCCACCGCCGCCGCGATCCGCTCATCCGTCCCGGACAGCGCGATCCGCACGTACCCCTCCCCCGCCGGCCCGTAGAACGTGCCCGGCGCCACCAGGATCCCCCGTCCCGCAAAGGCGTCCACAATCTCCGACGACGGCGCCCCCGCCTTCCCCCACAGGTACAGTCCCGCCGCGCTACCTGGGTCCAGTTCCAGCCCGACGGCCCGGACGGCGGGCGCGAGTCGCTCCCGGCGCCGCCAGTACCGCTCCCGCTGCTCCTGCATGTGCGCGTCATCCCCCAGCACGGCCACCATCGCGGCCTGGACCGGCGCGGGGAGCATCAGGCCGGAGTGCTTCCGGATCTCCCGGATCTGCCCGATGAGGTCCGGATCCCCGGCCAGGAGGGCCGCCCGGTACCCGGCCAGGTTCGACTGCTTGGAGAGCGAGTACGCCGCGAGCAGCCCGCTGTGGTCCCCGCCGCACACCCGCTCATCGAGCAGGGAGGGCACCCCCTCGCTGCGCCAGGGCTCCTCCCACGCGAGCTCCGCGTAGCACTCGTCCGAGGCCACCACGGCGCCTCGCTCCCGCGCCCAGGCCACCACCCCACGCAGCTCCTCAACGGAGAGCACGTGCCCGTGGGGGTTTCCCGGCGAGTTGAGCCAGATCAGGCGCGTCTCAGCCGGCCACTGCCCGGGCGAGTCCGACGCAACGGGAGTGGCCCCCGCAAGCCGAGCTCCGACGTCGTAGGTGGGGTAGGCGATCGCGGGGTGGACCACCACGTCCCCGGGGCCCAGGCCGAGCAGGGACGGGAGGAGTGCCACGAGCTCCTTGGAGCCGATGGTGGGCAGGACTCCGGCCTCGGTGAGGCGGGCGCCGCGGCGCCTTCCCCACCACGCCACCATGGCGGCGCGCAGTTCCGGGGTGCCGATCACCGTGGGGTAGCCCGGGCTGTTGGCGGCGCCGGAGAGCGCCTGGCGGGCGAGTTCGGGGGTGGGGTCTACGGGCGTTCCCACCGAGAGGTCGACGACGCCGCCCGGGTGCGCGGACGCCCGCGCCTTGGCGGGGGCGAGGGAGTCCCAGGGGAAATCGGGCAGGTCAGAGCCGCGGAAGCCCACCGCCGGGGAGTCCTACTCGTGCTCTTGAGGGGGCAGGGCGGCCACGATCGGGTGGTCGAAGTCGAGGACACCCATCTTGGCGGCACCGCCGGGGGAGCCGATCGAATCGAAGAACTCCACGTTGGCCTTGTAGTAATCGGCCCACTGCTCGGGAGTGTCCTCCTCGTAGTAGATGGCCTCCACCGGGCACACGGGCTCGCAGGCGCCGCAGTCCACGCACTCATCCGGGTGGATGTAGAGCATGCGCTTGCCCTCGTAGATGCAGTCCACCGGACACTCGTCCACACACGCGCGGTCCTTCAGGTCCACGCAGGGTTCGGCGATGATGTAGGTCACGCGCGTATCCTTCCTGGTTCGCTGCTCGCTCCCCCATACTCTCATCCCCGGGAGACAATGGGAGCCATGACCACCAGCGATCCCGGCTCCCCACCCCCGCTCCCCTGGATGGAGTGGCAGGTGGGTGAACGCGTGGTGGTGCGCTACCGGGATTCGGACGGGATGCGCACGGACGCGCTCGGGCACCTCACCGAAGTGGCTCCGGACCACGTGTGCGTGGACACCAAGCGGGGGGTGGTGCGCGTGGAGGCGCGCACCATGATCACGGGGAAGCGGGTGCCGCCGGCGCCGCAGTGGCCTCGGTGAGGCGGGTGCCGCCCGCCCCGCGGTGAAGCACGGCCTGCGGCGAGGCAGGGCCGCGGTAGGGACTATCCCTCGCCGCCGCCCTCGCCCTCGGCGGGCGGCTCCTCCGCAGGGGGCTCGGCAGGCGCCTCTGGCGGGGCCGGGGGCGCGGGCGGCGGCTCGGAGCCACACACCACGCGGTTCCACGGGCTGTAGGTCCACGTGTTGGTGGTGCGATCGAACTCGGCGCCGTCCACGCTGCGTACCCGTGTCACGTCCACGGTGAAGCCGCCCTGGCCGCCGCGCTCGGCGATGCAGTTGAGGCGCTCGTTGTAGATCACCTGGGGGCTCGTGATGTTGCGGCGCGGCGAGGTGTAGGACTCCACCTCGAAGTGCTTGGTGGACCACGCGCGCACCACCACGCCATCGTCCTGGACCCACGCCTGCATGAGCACGCCGTAGGGCGTGTTGTTCTGGAACTTCATATCCACCCCGGGAGTGGCGTCCCACAGGGTGGCCTCGCGGCCCTCCGGGTAGCGGGAGAACCAACGCGAGTGCGGCTTGTGCTCCGTGATGTCCATGCCCGCGAAGTAGGCGGCGTTGTAGGTGGTGGTGGAGATCTGCGAGAGACCGCCGCCCATCGCCTCGCTGGCCACCCCGGCCTCCACCACGCCCGAGCTCACGTACCCGTTGCCGGCGGTGATGGGCCGCAGCACCTCCAGCAGCGAGAACGTGCCGCCGGGCATCACGAGCGTGCCGTTCACGTTGGCGGTACCCGCGCGCAGGTTCTGGGTGCGGGGCGGATCATAGGGGTAGGGGGTCTTGAACTCGCTGATCACCTCCACGATCCCGAGCGCCTCCGCGTCCGCGGTGGTGAACTCGGCGTCCATCTCCGTGAGGGCCACGGAGGTGGAGCGCGTCCCGGAGAGTGCGGCCTCGCGCACTCCCACCGCCACTGCCTCCACATCGAGCCCCAGCCCGGTCTCGGAGGGCACGATCACCGGCCGGCCCTCCTCGAACACGAACCGGGCGTCCGCGCCCGTGGTGCCCAGCTCCGGGGATTCCGCGAGGATCCGGTCACGGATCTCCTCGCCGTTGACCTGGAGTTCGAGCGTGCCCGCATCGGTGGGAACCAGTGCGGAGGCGCGCGCCATCTCCTCGGTGGAGACGGAGTGGGTGGTGTCCCGGATGGCCAACTGGATGGGGCCGGAGAGGATCGGCTGGACGAACTCCTCCATGGCCGCATCGATGTCTGCCGCGGAGATGTCCGGCTCCACCAGGGTGGTCACCAGCTCGATCGGGCCTTCCTGGCGCGGCCAGACATCGGCCACCACATCCACGGAGGCGGGCACATCCAGCGTCACGCCCTCCACGGGCTCCTTGATCTGGGGGGCGCCGGTGGAGAGGTCCACCGCGCCGTCAACCGGATCCACCTCCATGTTCGGGGTGATGTCCGTGATGGCGCGGTTCAGGGCGGTGCGGTCGATGTCCAGGACCGGCTCGAGCTCTCCGGCTCCGGTCACGTGCCGCCACAGATCGCGGGGGTCCCAGCTCAGGCCGGTCACGGACTGCACGGTGGCCTCGTAGTTCACGCCCAGTCCGGCATCCTCCGGGGAGATCTCGGCGGTGACGCCCTCGCCCTCCACGGCGAGGGGCTCGGCCAGGCGCGGCCCCAGGTTCGTCTCCAGCTTCTCGACGGCGCCCGCGTGGTCCAGTCCGCCGATCTGCACACCGAGGACCGTGGTGTCCGTGGGGACCTTGTCCTGGGCGTAGTAGGTGAGCCCCACGTAGGTGCCCCCGAGCACGATCGCGCTCCCGGCAATCCACATCGCGGCACGTGCGAGGCGCCCTGACTGTGCAGGCGTTTCCGCCTCGAAGCCGCCGAGGGCATCGAAGGTCTCCTGCTTCTTCTTACGTGCCATTACTCCCCTACCAGAGCCGATCTCGATCCAAGGCTAGTTGGGGGCACCCTCAAACTCCCCGATCAGCGCCAAACCGCAAGCAAACTCACACTCTGGGGGTGGCGGAATCCGGCCCCTCCGGCGCCTCGGGCCAATCCAGCGCCTGGGGTGAGCCGGAGGACTCCCCCACGCCCGGCCCCACCCCGGGCTCCGGCGAGCCCCCCGGGACCGCCGCGTCGTACGCAAGGGGGGCGTCGTCGTCGGGAATGCGGACGGCGAACCAGCGGCGGGGCAGGAAGGCGACCACGTTCGCAACCACCGCAACCCCCGCCAGCCAGATGGTGGCGGTGCGGTCCATGGGGAGCACCACGTCGTCGCCGAATGTGACGAACGCGCTGGTGGCGATACCTGCCGCGGTGCCGAGCACGAACGGGACGAACGCCCAGGGGCCGGCCAGCGCGCGCGTGAAGACGGCGGCGGAGGCGAACGCCACGAGGGCGAGCAGCAGCCCGAGGGAGGTGCCGGGGCCGTAGCGGATCACGAACGCGCCGGCGATCCCGATGAAGAAGCCGAGGGCGCCGCCGAGGAGGGCGGCCACGGAATCGTCGAGGGCGGTGGAGATCCTGGCGGCCATGGGCGGCTACCCGGACTTCTTGGCGCGGGAGGTGACGCGGAAGCGCTCGGTGGCGTCCAGGATGACCTTGCGGACGCGGACGGCGGTGGGGGTGACCTCGCAGCACTCGTCCTGGGAGGCGAACTCGAGGGACTCCTCGAGGGTGAGGCGGCGGGGCGGGGTGAGGCCCTCGAAGGACTCCGCGGTGGAGGAGCGGATGTTGGTCTGCTGCTTCTCGCGGGTGACGTTGACGTCCATGTCCTCGTTGCGGGGGTTCTCCCCCACCACCTGGCCCTCATAGACCTCGGAACCGGGCTCAATGATGAAGGAGGCGCGCTCCTGCAGGCGGATCATGGCGTAGGGGGTGGCCTGGCCGGCGCGATCCGCCACGAGCGAGCCGGTGGTGCGCAGCTCGATGGGGCCGGCCCACGGCTCGTAGCCCTCCGCGATCGAGGAGGCGATCCCGGTGCCGCGGGTCTCCGTGAGGAAGCGGGTGCGGAAGCCGATCAGGCCGCGGGCGGGGACCAGGAACTCCATGCGCACCCAGCCGGTGCCGTGGTTGGTCATGGTGGCGAGGCGGCCCTTGCGGGAGGCGAGGAGCTGGGTGATGGTGCCGAGGTACTCCTCGGGGGCGTCGATGGTCATGCGCTCCATCGGCTCCATGGTTTTTCCGTCAATGGTCTTGGTGACCACCTGCGGCTTGCCCACGGTGAGCTCGAAGCCCTCGCGGCGCATCTGCTCCACCAGGATGGCGAGGGCGAGTTCCCCGCGGCCCTGGACCTCCCAGGCGTCCGGGCGCTCGGTGGGGAGGACCTTCAGGGAGACGTTCCCGATGAGCTCCCGGTCCAGGCGGTCCTTCACCTGGCGGGCGGTGACCTTGGCGCCCTTGACGCGGCCGGCCAGCGGGGAGGTGTTGATGCCGATGGTCATGGAGATCGCCGGATCGTCCACGTGGATGAGCGGGAGCGGCTGCGGGTTCTCCGGGTCCACCAGCGACTCGCCGATCATGATGTTCTCGATCCCGGCCACGGCCACGATGTCCCCGGCGTGGGCCTCGGCGGCTGGCACACGCGTGAGGGCCTCGGTGCGCAGCAGCTCGGTGATCTTGACGCTCTGGATGGTGCCATCGCGCCTGGCCCAGCCCACCTGCGAGCCCTTCTTCAGGGTGCCGCCGTGGATGCGGAGCAGGGCGAGGCGGCCCAGGAACGGGGAGGCGTCCAGGTTGGTCACGTGGGCGCGGAGCGGGGAGTCCTCCGCGAAGCTCGGCGCGGGGATGCGCTCCACGATGGTCTGGAACAGGGGCTCGAGGTCCGGAGAGTCCGGCAGTCCGCCGTCATCCGGCTGCGTGAGCGAGGCGCGGCGGGCCTTCGCGGAGGCGTAGACCACCGGGAGGTCGAGGATGGAATCGAGGTCCAGTTCGGGGAGGTCCTCGCCGTCCGGGCCCTGACTGCCGGCCTCAGCCATCTCGTCCGAGAGGTCCGAGGCCAGGTTCAGCAGCAGGTCCGTGGTCTCCTGAACCACCTCGGTGATGCGCGCGTCCGGCCGGTCCACCTTGTTCACCACCAGCACCACCGGCAGACGCGCGGCCAGGGCCTTGCGCAGCACGAACCGGGTCTGCGGGAGCGGCCCCTCCGAGGAGTCCACCAG
>JAUNRP010000090.1 GCA_030544165.1 bacterium | reverse complement strand
GAACTCGCCTTTCAGGGTCGGCCCGCAGTGTGCGACGGTGTCTCCTTCGAAGAACCCCGGCTCGTCCTCGGTCTCGTCGCCGGCCTTGCGGATGGTGATCGAGTTGCGCAGCAGTGGCGAGGGCGTGGTGGTCGAGATGCCCTTGGTGAGCGGGTCAGTGGCCCTGGCGCCCTTGAGATACCGGTCGATCGAGGCCGGACTCATCGCGAGCAGCTCCGTGCGTACCGCATCGCTGTAACGGCCCTGCCCGATGACCAGCTTGCCGGCCCGCTCCAGCAGGTCCAGGTGCAGGCGCATCGAGACCGCCAGGTACTTGCCGCACTGTCCCCCGCTGGCGGCCCATACCCGTTGCAGCACCTTGCGGGCGTCGTAGGAGAACTTCGGCGAACGCGGCTTACGCGGCTTCTTCGCGGCCGACCGACCGCGCCCTGGCGAGCTCTTCGCCGCAGCCGTCAGCCGGCGCCGCGCGTTATCGCGGGACCATCCGGTCACCGAGACCACCTCGGTGAGGATCCGGCCCTTGTCCTTCTTCGTCGCCGCCGCGTACGCCTTGGCATACCTCGTGGTGACCTCAACTCGAGCAGCCATCGACAACTCACTTCCCATACCCCCACACGCTGCCCGTTTCGCGGGCATTTCCTACGTGAGGCACCGACAGCGTTTCGCGGGCACTTTCCGTGAGTCTCGTCGCGCCGTCGTCAGGGAGCTCGCTGGTCCCTAGGATGACGGCATGTTCGACCTCAGCGCGCAGAGCCTGCGATCCCTCCCCTCTCTGAGGGGCACCGCGCCCCCTCTCGATCTGACGGACGTCCCAGCCAGCCCGGTCGCGATGTTCTCCCAGTGGCTGGAGACGGCCGTGGGGGTGGTGCCCGAGCCGCTCGCGTGCACGGTCTCGACGGTGGGCGAGGACGGTGTGCCGGACAGCCGCGTGCTGATCGTGAAGTCGGTCGATGAGGATGGCTGGGCCTTCGCGGGGACCGCCAGTTCTCGCAAGGGCCGCCAGCTCGAGGCGCGGCCGGTGGCGGCGGTGAACTTCTGGTGGCAGCAGCAGGTTCGGGCCGTGCGGCTGAGTGGTCCGGTGGCTGCGGCGAGCGCGGAGGAGTGCGAGGCGGATCTGGCGGCGCGCAGCGAATCGGCACGCGCCGGAGTTCCCGATGGTGACTGGCGGTTGTGGCGGGTTCGGCCCACCCGGGTGGAGTTCTGGCAGGGGGCGCAGGACCGGCGGCATGTTCGGATCGTCTACGAGCTGGGCACCGAGGGGTGGAGCGTTCGCGTGCCCGAGGATGCTGTCCGGTAGATCGCGGCGGTGAGCGCTGCTCGCCCCCGGTTCGGGAGGCGGGTGGCGCGCATCAACGCCGAGCGCGCATCAGGACGAGCCGGCCGCGATGAGCCCGGCCCCCGCGCCCACGAGGCCCACGGCGAGCGAGGCCACCCCCAGCCAGAGCAGGGCGATCAGCCCGTTGGGCTTCTGCGGGTCCTTCCCGGTCACGGAGAGGAAGAACCCGGCGGACATGAGGATGGCGGCCCAGAGCACGAAGTCTCCGGTGGTCCGGGACCACTCCGGCACGCGTGGGTCCGCGAGGAAGAGGCGGATCACGAGCCCCAGCATCACGAGCACGCCCGCGTGGGCGTGGCCCGCGCGGAAGAAGGACTTCTGGAGGGCGTTGGTGGGCACGCCGCCCTGAAAAACCCGCAGCAGGAAGGTTCCCCCGAAGGCGATGGTCAGGACGATCAGGATGATGACGCCACTCGAGACGAGCGTGGCGCTAGGCAGTGCGTGTTCCATGGTGTCTCCTGTGGTGGATCGTGGCGGCCACGCCCACGGCGATCGTGAGCGCGAGGTGGGGGATCGGGTGGGTGTACCAGGTGGACGCCGGCAGGCCCGGAACGCTGCGGGTGCTCACGGGCGGGACGCCGCGTACCGAGGTGTCCGGCTCACCGATCCACCGCGAGACCTGGGGCGCCCACGGAGAGCCCTCCAGGGTGTGACCTGCCCCGGGGAGCACCATCACGGCGGCGTCAGCACGCGCGTCACGCAGGCGCCGGATGCCCTCGAGCGCGGGGACCACGCCGTCGTCGGAACCCCAGACCCCGAGGAGTGGCACGACGGACGCCCGGAGGTGCGGGAGGGAGTCCTCCCGCGTCCAGGTGGGTGTCACATCCTGGGCGAGGATCATGGCGGGGATGCGACGGATCGCGTCCGGGAGTCCGGCGAGGGCACCATCCGGGAACCACGCGGCTTGTTCCGCGGGCGTCACGATGGGGGCGCCGGCGAACACCGCGAAGTCCGCGGAATCGAGCACGCGGGAAGCGATCCAGCCGCCCTCGCTCCATCCCATCACGCCCACTCGCCCGGCCCCGGGGAGGGACCGCGCTGCCTCGATCGCCTCGCGGGCCTGGGCCTCCCAGGCATCGAAATCGCGCAGGACCGCGGCCAGCGGCCCGGCCTTGTCATAGGTGATCGCCCACGTCCCACACGCCGCGAGCTCGGCGGCCTGTTCCGTCATCGTCTCCCGGCTGGCCCCTCCCGCACCCGGGATCATCACGACGACGTGCGCCCCCTCCCCCGTGACGTCACCCACCCCGGGGTCGGCTGCCGTCTGCGTGGGAACGGTGGCGGCGTCGTCGGGGCGTACCAGCCAGGCGGAGCCGTCCAGGAGGTCCTCACGGATGACGGGCGCCGTGCACGGGTCCGCGGGTGCGAGTGGATCGAGCGTGAGTGGCGGGAGGTCCTCACCGGGCCGCCACCCGGGCGCGAACTGGGCGGAGACGCCCGCGAGCGCGGCGGCGGTGGCGCCGGCAGCGAGGAGGCCGCGGAAGACGGAGCGCCACATCAGGGTGTGCCTCCCTCACCGTGTGGGTGGGGCGTTCCCGCGGGAACTTCGCCGGGGGGCGCAGCGCTAAGCAGGGAGGCCGCGCGGGCCGCGAGGGCCACGAGGTCCACTCCCTTCGGGGCGAATCCGGCCTGGGCGAGCGCGCCCGAGAGCGCGAGCGCGGAGAATCCGTGCATCAGGGACCATCCCGCGAGGGCGGCTGCGTCCGCATCCGCGTGGTGGCGGGCGGCGCTGGCCTGGAGCACGGCGAGCGTGCGGTCTGCGGCGGCGGCGAAGGTGGGATCGGAGTGGTCCACGAGGGTGGGATCGAACATGACCGCGAACTTGGCCGGGTTCTCCAGGGCGAAGCGGACGTAGGCCAGGCCCGCCTCGAGGAAGCTGCCCCCGGCATCGCGGACGGCGGCGGTGCGGCTCCCGAGTTCCGCGTACCCCTCGGTGGCGATCGCCGTGAGCAGGGCCCGCCGGTTGGCGAAGTGGTGTCGGGGGGCGGCGTGGGAGACGCCGAGCTCGGAGGCCACGGCGCGGAGGCTGAGGGCATCCACACCCTCGTCCGCGATGATCGCGAGGGATCGCTCGATGATCGCTGTGCGGAGGTTGCCGTGGTGGTACTCGCTGCTCATGGGGCGATCTTGTCAGCGTAAAGTTGTCATTGTCAAGATGCATCGGGTGGTTGTGGGCGGCCGGGCGTGGCGCAGTCAGGCGTGGGGGCGGCCGGTCGGGCTGCTGCGGGGGCGGCGCGGTGCGTGCTGGGGCAGGATGACTCCATGCGCGTTCCCAAGATCCTGGCCATCGTCCTCGCGGGCGGGAAAGGGTCCCGGCTCGGGGCGCTGACCGAGAACCACGCGAAGCCGGCGCTCCCGATCGCGGGCACCTACCGCCTGATCGACATCTCCCTCTCGAACCTCATGCACAGCCACATCTCCAACGTGTGGCTGGTGGAGCAGCACATGCCCCACTCCCTCAACATCCACCTCAGCCAGGGGCGGCCGTGGGACCTGGACCGCAACCACGGCGGGCTCGAGATCGTGGCACCGTTCGAGGGAGGGACGGGCGCAGGGTTCGCCACCGGGAACGCGGACACGCTCTACCGGCTGCGCGAGCGCCTGGCCGCCTCAGGCGCGGAGTTCGTGTTGGTCCTCTCCGCCGATCACCTCTACACGCTCAACTTCCTGGACGTGGTCTCCACCCACCGGGACACCCAGGCGGAGCTGACCATGGTGACCACCAAGGTGGCGGAGGATGCCTCGCGCTACGGCGTGGTGCAGGCGTCCGAGAGCGGGAGGGTCACGGGCTTCGACTACAAGCCGGATGACCCGGAAGGCCACCTCGTGACCGCGGAGATCTTCCTCTACACCCTCGAGGTCCTGGTGGAGGCCCTGGAAACGCTCGGGCAGGAGCACGGCGAGCTCTCGGACTACGGGGACGAACTGGTTCCGTGGTTCGTGGAGCGCGGCCGCACCTATGAGCACCGCCTGACCGGCTACTGGATGGACCTCGGCACCCTCCAGTCCTACTGGACGGCCCACCTCCAGCTCCTGGACGGGGACGGCGCCACCCTCGACGATCCCGAGTGGGCCATCTTCTCCGCGCAGCCGCAACTGCTCCCTGCCCGGATCGAGGGCTCGGCGCGGGTGTCCAACTCGCTCGTCTCGGCAGGCACCCACGTTGCCGGGGAGGTGCGCCACTCGGTGGTGGGCCCGGGCGCGGTCATCGAGGAGGGCGCCACCGTGGCAGACAGTGTGATCCTCAACGGCGCCCGCATCGCCTCCGGGGTGCACCTCACCAACTGCATCGTGGCGATGGACGCGGATGTCTCGCGCGCTGGAGAGCGCGGATCGGCGGGCTCGGTCACCCTCATCGATGAGACGGGACGTGTGGCCGAGCGCCAGAAGCTCGACCCCTCCGCGCGCCTCCCGCTCGGTTTCTCCTAGGAGTCCCGCGCGGCCCGGATCGTTTCCACTAAGGAGCCTCCGGTCAGTCCAGCACGCGCCGGAGGAGGGTTGTCACCCGCGCCTGGAGATCATCCCGGATGTCCCGGACCACCGCGATGGGCTCCCCTGCCGGGTCCCGCACGTCCCAGTCCTCGTAGATCTTGCCGGGAAAGTAGGGGCATGTGTCTCCGCAGCCCATCGTGATCACCACGTCCGCCGCCTTCACCACGTTCTCCGTGAGTGGCTTCGGATAGGCGGTGGAGAGGGCGATCCCGCGTTCGGCCAGGACCTGCACGGCGAGCGGGTTGATCTCGTCCACGGGCTGCGATCCGGCCGAGCGGACGTGGACCCGCCGGGCAGAGAGGTGCTCTGCGAGCGCGGCGGCCATCTGGGAGCGTCCAGCGTTCTGCACGCACACGAAGAGGATCTCTGGGACCTTCTTCGCCACCCGACCCTCTGCCTGCGCCTCGGCCATGAGTTGCTCCCGGGCGTGCCGGGCGATCAGTACGGGGAGATGGGTGACGATTCGAGCGTTCGGCTCAAGAAATTCCCGGGCGCGCTGCACCGCGTTCTCGATGTCCTCCTGCGCGAACACACCCGAGTAAGCGTAGGCGAGGTCGTCGATGATCTGCGCCATTGCGGCCTCGTCCATGCGGATCTTCGGCACGTCCACGGTCACCACTCCTTCCCGGGCACGGGCTGGACCTCGACGCCCAGTTCGACGAGGAGCTCGGTGACCCGGCGCCGAATCTCGTCCCGGATCGGGCGCACGGCCTCCACGCCCCGGCCAGCCGGGTCCTGAAGGACCCAGTCCTCGTAGCGCTTTCCCGGGAAGTACGGGCAGGCGTCCCCGCAGCCCATGGTGATCACCACATCGGAGGCCTCCACCGCCTCGGGGGTCAGGACCTTCGGGGTCTCGGCCGAGATGTCGATCCCCTCTTCGAGGAGCGCCTCACGTACCGCGGGGTTGACGGTCTCCGCAGGCGCCGAGCCGGCTGACCGCACCTCCACGGCGCCACCGGAGAGGTGGTGCGTGTACGCGGCCCCCATCTGGGATCGGCCAGCGTTGTGGACACAGACGAAGATGACAGAGGGCCGATCAGACATGGGTGCTCCTTGTGGGTTCGGTGCCGGCACGGCGGTGGGCGTTCGGGACGGTGGGATCGTTGGGGAACAGACGCGGGGCGAGCCAGAGGGACACATAGACGAGTCCCACGAGCATCGGGATCTCGATGAGCGGGCCCACCACGCCGGCCACGGCCTGCCCGGAGGTGATGCCGAAGGTTCCGATTGCCACGGCGATGGCGAGCTCGAAGTTGTTGCCCGCCGCCGTGAACGCCACGGTGGCGGAGTGGGCGTAGTCCAGACGCGCGGCGCGAGCCGCGAGGAGTGAACCGATCCACATGAGGCCGAAGTACGCCACCAACGGAAGCGCGATCCGGGCCACATCGAGTGGCCGGGAGGTGATCTGTTCCCCCTGGAGGGCGAAGAGCAGGACGATCGTGAAGAGGAGCCCGTACAGCGCCCACGGTCCGATCCGCGGCAGGAACGTTTCCTCGTACCACTCTCGCCCACGTGCCCGTTCGCCCATCACGCGCGTGAGGAATCCGGCCACGAGGGGGATTCCGAGGAACACGAGCACCGAGAGAACGATCGCCCAGACCGAGAACTCGGCCGAGGTCGTCGGCAGCCCGAGCCACCCCGGCAGCACCTGGAGGTAGAACCACCCCAGGAGGCCGAACGCGAGGACCTGGAAGATCGAGTTGATCGCAACGAGGACTGCGGCGGACTCGCGGTCGCCGCACGCGAGGTCGTTCCAGATGAACACCATGGCGATACAGCGGGCGAGGCCCACGATGACGAGGCCGGTGCGGTACTCGGGAAGGTCGGGGAGCAGGGCCCACGCGAGGACGAACATGAGGAGCGGACCCACCACCCAGTTCAGCGTGAGGGAGAGCAGCATGAGGCGGCGATCGGCGAGCACGCGGTGCGTCTCGTCGTAGCGCACCTTCGCCAGGACCGGGTACATCATCACGAGGAGCCCGAGAGCGATCGGGAGGGAGATGTCCCCCACCTTCACCGCGTCCAGCGCGCCTGCGAGGCCCGGCACGAAGCGTCCCAGGAGGAGCCCTGCCGCCATTGCGAGCACGATCCACAGCGGCAGGAGCCGGTTGAGGGTACCGAGACGTGGGGGCTCCAGCGCGCGAGCCGCGGGAGCAGGATGACGGGAATCAGTCTCGACCACGGGGAACCTCTCATATCGACACTCTTCGATGTAAAGGCTGCCCGTTGCATCGACGAATGTCAATATGAGGCGTAGGGTGGGTCCATGGCGAGAATGATCGAGCTCCTACCTGCGGGCCAGGACGCGTGCTCCGACGCTCCTGGGTCACTCATGCCGAGCGAACGCGCCACCTGCCTGGCGGACCTCTTCAAGGCGATGTCCGATCCCACCCGCGTCCGCCTCCTCGCCCACATCACGGCATCCGACGGTGGCACCGCGTGTGCGTGCCACCTCCCGGAGAGCCTGGGGATCAGCCAGCCGACTCTCTCCCACCATCTCAAGAAGCTCACCGATGTGGGGCTCATCCGCCGCGAGCAGCGCGGCCGGTGGGCGCACTACTCCGTGGTGGGCGAGTCCCTGGACCTCGTCCGCGATTTCCTGGGAGAGGCGGCCGCCGGGCCGCGCTGCTGCTAGCCAACCCCCTCTCCCGCCGCGCGGTTGGAGAGTGCCGAGCGGCCTCCTCAGCCTCGCGAGAGGCGGGCCAGCAGCGCGCCGAGTCCGTCCGGGCAGCGCGGCGTGATCCGCCCCGAGGTGCGCACCACCGGGGCGAGCGGCGTGGCCACCCGGTGGCCGGCCTCGCGGAGCCGCTGAACCAGGCGGTGGTCCTCGCCGTGGTCGAGCCGCTCGAACCCGCCCACCTCGAGGTAGGCATCGAGCCGCACCACGAGGTTCGCCCCGTACACGTGCTCGTGGGTATCGCCGTGGATGCCGGCCGCCACCATCCGGGCGTACTCCGCCCTGGCGGCCTCCGGCGCCT
>JAUNRP010000089.1 GCA_030544165.1 bacterium | reverse complement strand
CTCCGTCGTCGTCTACCTGGACGGGGGGCGGGCGTGGCGGGCAGGTGTGGGAGACCTCGCACGCGCGCTGGAGCGGGAGGGGCGCGGGGCCGGGAGGCGCGGCGGGTAGGCTCGCGGGCGTGGATGAGATCTGGGGCCCCGCTGCCCGCCGAGGGCCGCTGAAGGAGGGTGAGCGGGTCCAGCTCACCGACGCGAAGGGGCGGATGCACACCATCCAGTTGCGGGCGAGCGGATCGTTCCACACCCAGTACGGGGTCCTGCGCCACGATGACGTGATCGGACTCCCGGACGGCTCCGTGGTGCGCACCGCGCTGGACCGCGAGTACCTCGTGCTCCGGCCGCTGCTCTCGGACTACGTGCTCGGCATGCCGCGCGGGGCCACGATCGTCTACCCGAAGGATGCGGGCCAGATCATCCAGATGGGAGACATCTTCGACGGCGCCGTGGTGGTGGAGGCCGGGGTGGGATCCGGCGGGCTCGCCATGACGCTCCTGAACGCCGTGGGGCCGCGCGGGCGGCTCATCTCGGTGGAGCGCCGCGATGACTTCGCGCGGATCGCGGAGGAGAACGTGGACGCGTGGTTCGGCGGGCGCCACCCGGCGTGGGAGGTCCACCGCGGGGACCTGGCCGAGGTGCTGCCCGGCCTCGGTCTGGCCGGGCAGGTGGACCGGATGGTGCTGGACATGCTTGCTCCCTGGGAGAACATCGAGGTGGCGGTGGAGGCCCTCGCGCCCGGCGGCCTGCTGCTGGCCTACGTGGCCACCACCACCCAGCTCTCGCGGTTCGTGGAGGACCTGCGGGCTTCCGAGAGATTCACGGAGGCGAGCGCGTGGGAGTCGATGGTGCGCACGTGGCACGTGGAGGGCCTCTCGGTGCGGCCCGACCACAGGATGGTGGCGCACACCGGGTTCCTGGTGACGGCCCGCCTGCTCGCCCCGGGAACTGTCCCGCCGGAGCGCATGCGCCGGCCCGCGCCGGGGGCCCGGGACGAGGCCGGTGGAATCGAGAACGCGGACATCCGCTCGATCGCGGATGAGGAGTGGACGCCCGAGGCCGTGGGGGAACGGCTCGTGGCCGAGCGCAAGACCAGGAAGGTGATCCGCGACCTCGAGCGGAGGGCCGCACACGACGATGCCGTGCGCAGATCCGGCGACTGAAGATTCCTCCCCCGGATATCGTTGACTGTGCTGGCCGAGTCCGTGAGGCTGGCTATGCAACGGCGTGCGGATCGAGACACGCAAGAGACCGGAAGGCAGGGCCAGGAATGGCGCAGGACAAGTATGTGATCCAGGACGAGGCGATGCCTCAGAACACGACTGTCGGACACCAGATCTTCGACGGCATCGTGGCGGAGCTCGGGAAGCTCATCAACGTCCCCGAGAACTGGGGACCGGCGATCCAGGGTGCCGTGGACAAGCAGAACAAGTTCCTCTCCAACAAGGTGGCGAACGTGCTGAACCTGACCAACAGGGCGTTCGACAACCTCCAGAGCGCGAACGCGATGGCCAACTACCAGATCCAGCTCGGTGTGGGCGACATGACCACCGAGTCCCAGAACGCGGCGGGCACCGTGACCGACGCCCCCGTGTCCTGGTCCAACCACTGAGAGTAGGGAGAGAACCCCATGACTACCGCATTTTCCATTGCTGCCGCCCAGACCGCGTCCGATGACCTGGACAAGATCCTGGGAGAACTCGACAACCTGTTCGGCCAGGAGGACACCGAGTACGGCCGCCTGCGTGCCGACTGGATGGTGGACGCCGCCGCCGAGGGCATGGACATCAACCACGATCTCCTCAAGCAGGCCAAGGCGGAGGCGCTCGAGTGCGTGACCGCCGTGCGTAGGGTGATCAACGAGCAGATGTCCCGCGCCGGAGACGCCATGTCGGCCGCGCAGAAGGCTGTCAACCAGGCCACCAACGCCTGACAGATTCACCAAGAGCCCGTGGGTGCCCGGTTGGGGCCCACGGGCTCTTTGCGTGCGTGGCGTTCCCTTGCCTGGCGTGCCGGTGCCGGGGCGGCCAGACCACCGGCGGGGCCCGGCTACTCCACGCCGTCCGGGAGTGCGAACTGGACCGTCTGCGGCGGACGGCCGGTCTGGATGACCATGCCGCGGCCCACCGGGAAACGCTGGGGGCGGATCCCACCGAGCAGGGCGCCCTCCATCCGGTCACCGGAGAGCATGATGCCCGTGGCGCCCGAGTCCTTGAGCGTGGAGAAGCCGGACTCGTACATG
Source organism: bacterium (assembly GCA_030544165.1). Lineage (GTDB taxonomy): Bacteria > Actinomycetota > Actinomycetes > Actinomycetales > Actinomycetaceae > JAAZBW01. The sequence goes on along the minus strand of JAUNRP010000089.1, from coordinate 5,594 downwards.
GCGCGGGAAGCGCCCGACATCCGCCGGGCCACGAGGGTCTGGAACTTGATCTGGGAACCCATGGCGATGAAGGTGCGTAGATCGCCGAGCGGGTTCACGCCCGCGCCCGTGAGGATGTCGTAGTCATCCACCACGAGCACCACGCGGGGCTTGCCCGCCAGCCCGTCGTCCCCCTGGGACTCCGTGGTGCGGGGCACGCGGGACTCGAGGTCCGGCCGCATCGCCTTCATGAGTCCCGAGGCCACCGCCACGGAGGAGGCGTAGCCCCCCACGTAGTCCTCCGGGAAGACGTCCCGTAGGGTCCGGCGCGGATCGAGGATGGCGAGGTTGATCTCCTCCGAGGGGTGGCGCGCGATGAGGGACTCCACGAGGTGGCGCAGGATCGTGGTCTTGCCCGTCTCCGAATCGCCGAGGATGATGACGTCCCGATCGCGGTCCTCGAGGTCGAAGTAGAACGGCTCCACCGTGGACTCCGCGAGCCCCACGGGGATGAGGAGCGGGTTGCCGGGCGCGGGCGCCAGGTCCCGCACGGTGACCACGCGGGGCAGGAGCCGGACCTTCCGTGCCCGGCCCTCCGTCAGCGTGGAGACCTGCGCCACGAGGTCCCGGGTGCCCGCCGAGAGATCGCCCGCGTCCGCGACGCCGTCGATCCGGGGGAGGGCCGCGTGGGCGAAGAGCTCGGAGTCCACGAGCGCGCGTCCGGGCCGGTTCTGGGGCACCTGCTCGGCAAGCTTGCGGTCGATCGCCGAGTCCCCGGGATCCGAGAGCCGGAGCTCGATCCGGTTCACGAACGAGGACTGCGCCTGCATGCGTACGTCCATCATCCGGCCCGCCGTGGCGATCGTGTGGACGCCGAATGCCGGACCCCGGGTCACGATCGAGCGGAGCGGGTCCTCGAGGAACTCGAAGTCCTCGCGGAGCTGGCCCCAGCCATCGATCAGGAGGATCACGTCCGTGGAGCCGATGTCCGGGAGCTCGCCCTCGGCGCGGCGGCGGCGGAGCGTGGACATCGAGTCGATGCCGAGGCGCTCGAACGCCACCTCGCGCTCGTCCATCATGACGATGATCTCCTCGACCGTGCGCCGGATCGCCTCCATGCTGGTGCGCACCGCCACACCGCCCACGTTCGGCAGGTCCTGGATCGCGAGCAGTCCGGAGCCCAGCAGGTCGATCGCGTAGACGCCGAGCTCCTCGGGCGTGTGGGTGAGGGACGCGGAGGCCGCCATGGTCTGGAGGAGGGTCGACTTCCCGCTCTGGGGGCCACCGACGATGAGGTGGTTTCCGCCGCCGTTCGTGAGATCGACCTCCCACGAGCCCTGGTCCTGCCGGGCGGGGTTGTCCACGAGTCCGATGGGGAGGCGCAGCGGGGCGCTGGCGGTGAGCCGGAGCCCCTGCGGCGTCTCGTGGGGTGGTCCGGAGATCTGGTCGAGCGTCATCACGTCCGGCATCGGGTCCAGCCAGATGGGGCTCACCGCCCGCGGTCTCAACTGGAGCTGGTCCAGGATGGTGGAGAGCACCGTGGGCGCCGAGGAGGAGCGCTTCGCCCTGGTCGGCGCCGGGCTCTCGTCCTCCTCCGGGCGCTGGTCCGGGTAGCGCACCGAGAACATGGTGGAGGCCCCGATCCGCGGATTCCAGACCTCCTCCTGGACCGCCTCGGTCTCGTCCGGGAGTTCGCCGGAGACGTAGCCGGCACGGAAGCGGGTGTAGACGGTGGTGTCCACCTTGAGGTAGCCGTAGCCCGGCAGCGGCGGGAGCGTGAAGGCGTCCGATGTCTCGAGGACGGAACGGCTCTCACCCTCGGAGAGGGTGCGCAGGCCGAGCCGGTAGGAGAGGTAGGTGTCCAGGCCGCGGAGCTTCCCGCCCTCGATCCTCTGGGAGCTGAGGAGGAGGTGCACGCCGATCGAGCGGCCGATGCGGCCGATCTGGAGGAAGAGATCGATGAAGTCCGGCCGGGCGGTCAGCAGCTCCCCGAACTCGTCGATGATCACCATCAGGTGGGGGAGGGGCTGCATCTCGCCGCCCTCCGCGAGGACCTCCGCGCGGCGCTGGCGGTACATCGTGACGTCGTTGATGTTCCCGGCCGATTTCAGGAGCTCCTGGCGGCGCAGGATCTCGCCCTCGAGCGAGGTGTAGACGCGGTCCACCAGGGAGACGTCGTCGGAGAGGTTGGTGATGAGTCCGGCCACCTGGGGTGCGTTCACGAACGGGGCGAAGGTGGCGCCGCCCTTGTAGTCCACGAGCACCATGGAGAGGTCCTCCGGGCTGTGGGTGGCCAGCAGGCCGAGCACCAGGGTGCGGAGCAGCTCGGACTTGCCCGATCCCGTGGCGCCCACGCACAGGCCGTGGGGTCCCATTCCGAACTGGGCGGACTCCTTGAGGTCCAGCACCACCTGCCCACCGCCGTCGTCCACCCCGATCGGGACGCGGAGGAACGAGCTCTCGGTGTGGCGGTTCCAGATGCGGTCGAACTGCACGTTGTGGATGTCCCCGATCCCCATCATCTCGGTGAACGCCGTGACCGAGCGCTCCTCCGAGTGCTCGAGGGACTCCTCGGAGAGGCGGAGGGGGGAGAGCGCGCGCCCGAGGGCCTCCGCCTCCGGCGGGGAGAACGGGTCTGCGGTGAACGCCACCCGCTCCGGGGTGATCTCCTCGTCCTGGTACCGCTCGAGCACCCACTGATCGGCGTCCGTCTCGGTGAACCGCATCCTGACGGAGTCCGGCTCGCGCAGCCGGTCCCGGACGAGGTGGAGGACGGTCACACCGAGCTGGGCGAGCGAGAAGCGCGGATCGGGGCTCTCGAGGTAGCCCTCGGCGCCGTCGCGGGCATCCACCACGAGCAGCATCCGGGAGACGGATCCGGCGATGTTGGCGGAGCTCATGGAGCGTGCGGCCTCCGCCGCGAGGGACGTGCGGGACTCCAGCTCCCGGTGCACCAGGGCCCGGAAGCCCTCCATGGTGGGGGCGATGCGGAGTGCGCCTCCGGCGCGGACGCCCAGGCTCGCGTGGGGGAGCCACTGGGCCCACTCCCACTCCGCCTGGCGCTCGGCGGGGGCCATGATCCCGATCAGCAGGTCCTCCGGGGAGTTGAGCGCCGCGGCACCCGCGAGGACGGCGCGGGCCAGCCGGTCCCCGCCCGCGCCCACCACGGAGACGTGCCCCGCGCGGTCGAACCCCACCACCACGGGCACGTCCGGGGCGGTCTCGAACCGCTTGGCCACGAGGCGGGCCTCGGCGAGCATGAAGTCGTCGCTGATCTCGGTGGGATTGTCGGACGGCCGGATGGTGACGGTACGGATCGGGCGGGTCCCCGTCCCCACCCGCACCGAGAGGAAGTCGGAGTGGGCGCGGCGGCGCTCCCACAGCCGCGCGTCATCGTGGATGAGCCCCACGAGGTCCCCGGGCGTGGGGTAGGTGGTGCCCGCCGAGGCGCGGTACTCGTCCTCCGCGGCCCGGAGCTCCCGGCGGGTCCGCTCGAGGTAGTTGAGGTAGCGGTCCCGCTGGTTCTTGCGCTGGCGCTCGTTCTTGCCCCGGTTGGAGACGAACATGACCACGCCGCCGATCAGCATGACGATCATGAGGATCGCCCCGAAGGCCGCGAACGCCGAGTTGCGCATGAACATCATGAGCGACATGGCGCCGGCGGAGCCGAGCATGGGGATGAGCGCGAGGGCGCCCATGCCCCCCTGCTCGCCGTCCGGAAGTGCTGCCGGTTCCCGGAGGACCACATCCTCGGGAAGCGTGAGGGAGGGGGTGACCCGCGCGGGGCGGTGGACCAGGCGTACGCTCACAGGCGGCCTCCTGCGGTCATCGAGGAATCGATCGCCTCGGCCATGAGCCGGGCATGGGCGCCGAGGGTGGGGGCTGCGAGGAAGTTGGTGCGCACCTGGCGTCCCTGCGCGAGGTGGGGATCCCACGGCACGCCGACGCTCCGGATGCCCTGCTTGCGCACCACTCCCGCCTCCCACGTGAGGTCGATCCGGCTCGACCTGCGGGTCTGCACGAGGCACACCACGAGGCGCTCCGGCTGGATGAGGTGGGCACTGGCGAGGTGGGAGAAGGCCACCTCGATGGCGTTCATCCCCTCGCGTGATCCGTCTCCCACGAGCACCACGGAGTGCGCGGACTCGAGGAGGGCCGCGGTCTGTCCCTGCGCGGTGGAACCCGCGTCCACCACGGTGGCGCCGAAGGAGCCGGCGAACACCCGGGTGAGGCGGGAGGTGGCCGGCGTGCCCGGATCCCGCTGTGCCGCCACGCTCCACGCGTTGGGGGCGATCTGGTCCATCACCTGCACGAGCTGATCGCTTCCGATGGCGCGTCCCGCCTCGACCTCGGCGAGGACCTGCTCGGCGGAGTACCGGGGTGGGGCGCCCGTCCGGGCGGCGATGGGGGACGGATCCGTACCGGCACCCACGAGCGCGATCCGCTCCCGGCGGATCTGGGCGAGGAGGAGGGTCATCGTCACGGCGGTGGTGGTGACGCCCGCACCGGGGTGGGCGCCGAGCAGCACCACCCGCCTGCCGGTGGTGAGGGGGCGCTGGGCGCGCACCACCGCCTCCACCACTGGTCGCACGATCCGGTCGGGTCCGAACATCCCGGCCACGGCGTTGCGCAGGATCCGGAGCGGCTGGGGGCCCGGCGGCTCCGCCGGCGCGAGGGCGAACCCCCCGGAGGGGCCTCCCGCCGTGGGGGCGGGGGCCGCGGTGGCCCGTTGCTTCAGGCGCTCGATCGCCGTGAGGGGGGCTCCGGGTGCGGTGGCACCAGAGGGCGCCCCCTCGGTGCCCGCCGTGGGCTGCCAGACGGGGGATTCGGGCGCCTGCTCGGGCCGGTGCGGGGTGCTCATGGGTTCAGGACGCGCAGCAGGTCCGCATAGATCCCGAACATGCCCACCGCCACGGGGATCGTGGTGACGAGCGTGACGCCCTCGAGGCTGTTGCCCATCTGGCGGAGCTGCGCGCGAACATGCTCCGGGAGGTCGAGGTGGGCGATGAGGAGGAGGGCGAGCGCCAGGACCACGAGGGCCGCCACGGCTGCCCAGATCCAGGCACCCTCCATGCTGGCCGCGCGGGCCCCGAGCGCGGCGGTGCCCACCACGAGCGGTGCCCAGAGGGCGAGCTTCTGCGAGGCAAGGGGGAAGGGCCGCAGCCGCAGCGCCGAGCCCACCATGAGCGCGAGGAGGAGGCCAAAGCCCCAGGCGTTGGTCTCGGGATCCAGCGCCATCTGGAGCGCGCAGACGGCGATCGTTCCACCGAGCACGGCCACCGTGGTCCGCAGGACATCGTGGGCCCGCACCACCAGATCGTCCGCCCGCGCCCGCGGCATCTCCCCCTGCTCCCGCTGGGCGGCGAACACCCCGGAGGTGCCCAGCGCGATCTGGGGCATGACGCCGAGGATCAGGAGGCAGAACGTCCCGAGCAGTCCCCCCGTGCGGAAGGGGGATCCCGTGAGTGCCATCAGCCCGTACCAGGCCAGGACCACCACCGCCAGTGTGGCGAGCCCCGCGATCCACCCGGCCACCCTCTGCGTGGTCCCGAGCGCGGCGAGCCCGCCGATCCCCAGGGCCCAGAGCCAGGGGAGAGGGAGGGAGGAACCGATGC
>JAUNRP010000088.1 GCA_030544165.1 bacterium | reverse complement strand
GGGGAGCGCCCTCGCGGGGCACCTCGCCCGCGCCCGCCTCCCCGCCGCCTCGCGGAGGCGCGGCCTCCCTCGGCACCTCGGCGCCGCGGGAGCCGCGCTCCACTGGGACCTGGGGCTGCTCAGGCTGGCGCTGCTGGTCTTCTGGAACGGACACGGTTCCTCCCCTTCACAGGCCGAGCAGAGGGATGGTCACCCGGCAGTAAAGAAATGCTATAAACCCGCGCCCAACTCGCAACCGGAGGGCCACCCGGCCGGCCCCTGCGTCACCCGGTGAGGACGCTCTCCCTCCCCGACGACGACTCCCTCGCCCGGTCCGCCTCGCCGCTTCCGGCTGGGTCCACTTCCGTCACGGGGCGGATCAGGATGACCGTCCCCGCCACGAACAGGGCGAGCGAGGTGAAGCCCACGAGCCCGGTGAGCCCGAGGGGGTGCAGCACGCTCCAGGTCAGGGCCGTCGCGACCCCACCCGCGGCCCCGGTGAGGAGGAGGGAGAGGGCGCGGCGTCGTCGTCGGGGAGAGGGGGTGAGAACGGACTGGCCGAGCGTCTCAGCCAAGGTGACCGCCACGAGCGCCACGAGCCCGGCGGACATCGCCACCCAGACCGGGTGGATGCCCAGGTGGAAGGTGGCGGGCTGCCAGCCGCCGAGGTGGTACCAGGCGAGGCCGGTGAGGAAGCCCGCGCCCATCGCGGAGATGGCGGCGCGGCGCGTGGCGAGCGGCCAGAAGAGGAGGCCCACCACGGGGGCGAGCGTGGCGCCGTTGCGCAGCGTCCAGGCGAGCACGTTCCACCACGCGGATTCGGAGGTGCGGAGGAACGCGAAGCCGATCATGAGGCCGGTGAGCAGCACCAGGGCGCGGCGGGTCCAGCGGACGAGTTGCTCGGGGGTGGCGTCGGGGCGGATGGCGAGGCCCACGTCGCGGCCGAGTGATGTGGCGCCGGAGAACTGGCACGGGCCGCCCCAGCCGAGCGCGCACGCCCACACGCCCAGGAAGAAGAGGGCGGCCACGGGGGCGGGGACGGCGGTGGAGATGTATTCGGCCACGCCGATCAGGCCGCGCTGGTTGCCGGGCGCCACGATCGAGGCGGCGACGCCCACGAGGACGCCCACGATCGCGAAGGGGATGGCGAGCCAGGCGGCGCCGATCAGGCCCTTGCGGCCGTCCTCGGGGGTGCGGCAGGACAGCGACATCTGGAATGCGGCCTGGGCGAGGAGGACGTTGACGATGAACGTGCCGAACCACGCGACGATGAGGCCCGTGCCGGCGGCGCCGGGATCGAGGATCTCCGGGCGCTCCTGGACGGCGGTGGCGAGGCCGGAGATGCCGGGGTTCAGGAGCACCGCGAACACGCCGATGCCGAGCATGACCGCGAAGGCGGCGCAGTTGGCGGTCTGGGCGAACGCCACGGACTTCATGCCGCCGGCCGCGAGGTAGGTGAGCAGGAGGAGGGCCGTGAAGATCACCGCCACCCAGACGGGCAGGCCCGTGACCACGTGGAGCGCGGAGGCGAAGGCGATCGCCGTGGCCACCGTCCACATGGGGAAGGTGAAGGCCGTGATCGCGCCGGCGATCCCGCGGGCGAGGCGGCCGTAGCGGTCCCCGATCATGCCGGAGACGGTCACCACGAGGCGCTCCCTGAGGGGCTTGAGAAGGAGGAGGGCGATCAGGAGGATCTGGGTGATCTCCGCGACCCCGTACCACGCGGCCGAGACGCCGGTGCGGTAGGAGACCTCCAGGATCGAGATGAAGCTCGAGCCGGAGAAGAGGGCCGTGATGCACAGCGCCACCGTGAGCGGGGAGAAGGTGCGGCCGGCGGTGAAGAAGTCGGGGCGGGTTGTGGCTCCGGGGGCTCCGGTCCCTCCCGCGGTGGCGCGGGTGTTTGTGCGGGCGGCGCGGGTGGCTGCGGCGCGGGGGCCGAGCACCAGGAAGGCGGTGTAGACGAGCGCGAGGCCCACCGTCCATGCTCCGACGGCGGTCATGCGAGCACCTCGCCATTCAGGATCCAGGTGATGGCCGGGGTGACGCCGGCGTCCTTGAAGAGGTTGAAGGCTGGGCAGCGGCGCTCGACCTCCTGGATGACGGCGCGGAGGGTCTGGGCGTCCGTGGGGGCGTGGACCTCCGCGGTGCCGGTGAGGGCCTGGAAGTGCGGGGAGACGTCAGCGATCCCGGCGAAGCCGCGGCGGTCCAGGGTGCCGGTGGCCTCGAGGTCCAGGGATTCGATCTGAATGTCCTGTTCGCTGGCCACGAGCTCGAGCACCACGGCGATGCAGCCGATGAACGCCCCCACCACGTAGTCCATGGGGGTGGGGGCGGAGTCGTCGCCGCCGAGGGCCACGGGCTCGGCGGTGGCGAAGGAGAAATTCCGGACGTTGATGTCTGTGCCGAGGCGTCCGGTCCACCGGCCGGTGGCGCGGATGCGCTTGAGCTGGGGCTTCGTGGAGTCCGGTGGTGTGGTGGCTGCGGTTGGAGCTGCTGTGGTTGGGGTTGGCAGTGTTGCGGTCATGAGGGTGTCCTTCTGGGTGTGACGGATCCCGGAGGTACGCGGATGCTTCTGGTGCTGCAGCTCGGATTGCGCGGCGCGGTGCGCCGGGGTTACTGAGCTCTGGTGCGATGCGCGCGGCCTCGCGGGAGATGACGGTGGCCGGTGGCCTGTGGGAATCCCACCCGTTGTGCCGTGGTGGCGCGCCTCAGATCGTGGCTCGCGCCCCCGGCAACTGCGGTCTCACACCGCTGCGGACATTCGCCTCATGGTGGTGTCCTTCCATCGAATCTGGCGGTAGCACCGTTCCGCGGGTGCGGATGGTTGCTGCAGCGTCAATGAGCCAGGTCTCTCAGCTGCTCTGGATAGATGAGGGAAACGTAGTGCGGCTGCCGGTGCCGGGCCACCCCCGTCTTGCCATCCGGGACAAAGGTCCTACCGCGCAGCCTGAAGCGCGCTCCAGGCGAGCACGGCGCAGCTCGCTCCCGGCTGTCCTATCCGGCAGCCGAAAGCTCGCTCCCGGCAGGACCACGGCGCAGCTCGCTCCCGGCGGGGGCGCGAGGCCCACGTTGCCGGGGCGCGAGCTCGAGTGCCTCCGCACGTGCTCCCCGCGGGAGCGCGGGGCCCACCTGTCCAAATTCCAGCGCCAGAATCTACGGGACGTTGAAATTGCAACGCCGTTTCAACGGGCTCGAACTTCTGGCGCTTGAAAATGGACAGGTCCCGGTTTCCTCTCACGGTCGCCGTCGATCTCGCGGCGGGAGCACTGGGCCCACCTGTCCATATTCCTTCTCTCGAATCGGTGGGGCCCTGAAATTGCAACGCCGTTTCAACGGCCCCGAACTTTGAGGGAAGGAAAAGTGACAGGTCCCGGATTCGTCTCGCGGTCGTCGTCGATCTCTCGGCGTGACTGTTCCCAGCCGGAGTGGGATGCGGACCCACATATGACGTAACCCCGGCGATGTGGCTTCTGCCAGGGATCGTTCCGGGGTCTTCGTTGACCGCACTACAGCGTGGAGCGCATTGAACCGTGGCCGCAGGCAGGAGCTATCCCTCGCCGAGGACCTCGCCGGTGGTCACCAGGGAGATCTGCGGCGGGTACAGGCCCATCACCTGCAGCGCAGCCGCCTGGTTCTCGGCAGAAGACCCCGCACAGGCATCCGTCACCACCCGGATCGTTGCCCCCGCATCGGCCGCAGGCAGCGCCGTGGAGATCACGCAGCAGTCGGTGGAGACACCCGTCAGCACGAGCGAGGGCGCAGGCCCGGTGATCGGCAGCAGCGCGTCCCACTTTCCGAAGGTCGGAGCGCTCACCTCGAGGACCGGCAGGTCGCGGAGCTCCTCAACCACATCGAAGTACGGATCCTCCGGGTCCCGGTCCGCGAACGGCCACGCCCGCATGTACTCCACCCAGGATCCCGCGCGCTCGTCGCCCACGGGTGGCACCCACCGCGTCACGATCGTCCGCCCCTCGAAGCGGGGGAGCAGCCGCAGGATGTTTCCGCACGCATCGGCCCACATCGGGGAGCCCCACTCGCTCGCCGGATCCGCGAAGATCCGCTGCGGGTCCACCACCACCAGCCACGGGTCCCCCTCCACGTCCCCCTCCAGCGGCGCGAGCTCCGGCGAGGGGGCAACCTCGGGGGAGTGGGGGACCGCCCCGGCCCCCGGATCGGCCAGAGCGAGGGCCACCCCACCCTCCGACCGCGGGGCCTCCAGGGGCGGGACGTCCAGCGGTGGCGAGTCGGGCGGGGCCCCAGGGTCCGGCACGGGGGGATCCAGAGGAGTGGCGGGATCCGGCTCGGGGACGGTGACGGCAGGCGAGTCAGGGCCAACGGGACGGTCCTGGCCAGGCCCGGGAGTCGTCGTCGTCATGAACGGTCCTCCTGCGCGAGGATGCGGCCGCGGCGCGCGAGCAGGGTGACCACGAACCCGATGAGGAGGGCGAAGAGGACGCCGAGGTTGGCCCAGGCCCAATCGCCCTCGCGGCCGCCGAGGCCGAGGGGGCCGAGGAGGTAGCCCTGCCAGTCGTTCCAGGAGGCGTCATCGGAGAACTGGTTGATCACGAGGCCCCAGCCGATGAAGGTGGCCACGGCCATGGTGCCGATGGAGATCCAGTCCCAGGCGCCGTAGCGGCCGGAGGCGTTGAAGAGGGCGGCCTCGTCGTAGGGGCGTTTGCGGGTGATGATGTCCGCGATCAGGATGCCGGCCCACGCGGCGAGCGGGACGCCCAGCGTGATGAGGAAGGACTGGAACGGCCCGATGAAGTTCTGCGCGAAGAACACCACCCAGATGGTGCCGATGGTGAGGATGACGCCGTCGATGGCGGCGGCGGTGGGGCGGGGGATGTTGATGCCGAGGCTCTGGAGCGTGAGGCCGGAGGAGTAGATGCCGAGCACCGCGCCGGAGACGAGCGTGAGGATCACGCACACGAGGAAGGGCAGCAGGAACCAGGTGGGGAGGATGGTGGCGAGGGTGCCGATGGGGTCGAGGTCGATGCCGCCGGCGAGTTCGGGGTCCGAGCCGGCGAGCAGGAGGCCGAAGAACACGAGGATGATCGGGGCGATCGAGCCGCCGAAGGTGTTCCAGAAGATGATGGCGCCGTCGGAGGCGTGGCGGCGTTGGTAGCGGGACCAGTCGGCGGCGATGTTGATCCAGCCGAGCCCGAAGCCGGTCATCACCATCACGAGCGCGCCGATGAAGGACTGCATGGAGCCGGCGGGGAGGGCGGAGACGGCGACCCAGTCGATGTGGGGGACCGCCATGATCAGGTAGATGATCGTGACGGCGCCGGTCAGCCACGTGAGCACGGACTGCAGCTTCATGATGAGGTGGTAGCCCATCACGGAGGCAGTGACGATCAGGCCGGCCACCACGGCGGCGGCCAGGATCATGGTGGTGGTGCCGGAGGCCCAGCCGAGGCGGTCGAAGATGGTGGAGGTGGCGAGCACCGCGAGGATCGCGAGGAAGGTCTCCCACCCGATCGAGACGAACCACGAGACGATTCCCGGCACCTTCTGCCCGTGCACGCCGAACGCCGCGCGGGAGAGCACCATGGTGGGCGCGCTGCCGCGCTTGCCGGCCAGGGCGATGATGCCGCAGAGCGCGAACGAGATCACGGTCCCGATCACCGCCACCGTGACGCCCTGCCAGAAGTTCACGCCGAACCCGTAGATCCACGCCGCGTAGCTCATGCCGAACACGGAGATGTTGGCGGCGAACCACGGCCAGAAGAGGTCGCGGGGCTTGGCGGTGCGCTCGTGCTCGGCGATGATCTCGATGCCGTTCATCTCGATCCCGAGCGCCTTGGTGGGCGTGGGCGCCGGTGCGGTGGCGGTGGAGGCGCTGGTGTGAGGGGAATCCGTCATGGGGAGCATCTTGGCACTGCGGGGGTGTGCGTGCTCGGTGGCGCGCTGGGTGGGGCTTCCTTGCCGCCGACGACGGGTGGTTGGGTTGGCGGGGGAGCGGCTCGGTCCGGGGGCGTGGGGAACGTTTCGAAACACGCCGCCGTGCGTTCACGATCCCGTTGGGTGCGGCCGGTAGAAAAGTGGTGAGCCGTGACATAGGTGAGGCCGGGACTAAATAGGCATTAGTCCCGGCCTCGGTGCATCCGGCAGACAATCCCGCATGCCCGGATGGTGCGCCGTGTTCCCGTACCTGTCCAAGTACGTCTCCCAGGCAAGCCCGGGAGCGATGAACATCGCTTTCCTTCCGAAACACCCATCACGTGGTGTCTCCCGTGAAGCCGAAGCCCCACACGAGACGACCTGTGAATCGGGTTACAACCTAGTCCCGAAGGACCAACTCGCAACCCGCCTACGAGAAAATGAAGCGAATCCCCGAAGGGAGTTCCCTTCACCTCTACGAGGAGGTGTAGGGACATTTCTACCCCCCTCCCCATGACCCTGCAAGGGGTAAATGCAAATTACAACAATGGAATTTGTAAAGGTGTCTCAAAGTGAGCGATTGATCTCCTGACCTGCGCTTTTGCTCACATCTCTCGAGTGCGGGTTGAGGGTGGTGGGGATGGTGATGGAGTTGTGAAAAAGTTCGGCGTGTTGGCTGCTAAATCTCGCCAGATGGGAGAGGCTTGGGTCGAACGGTCCATGCTGGCAGGGACGGTTCTGGGCCGTACGGGCCACCCCCGTGCAAGGACCCGGGCCGTTCGTCCCACGCACAGCCCGTCCGTCTAGAGTTGAATTACGAGGAAATCGGACGCACTAAAGGGTGCGGCCATCTCCCCCGGTTCAACACCGCACCCCTCAAGGAGTTCTCAATGAGCACCGTAACTACGGACGCCCGTACGGACGTCATCTACCAGGAAGACATCGTCAAGTCCTCCGGTGCCCGCATGGCCCTCGCTGCCCTGCGTATTGTCACCGGCTTCTACTTCCTCTGGGCCTTCCTCGACAAGCTGTTCGGCCTCGGCTTCTCCACCCCGGGCGAGCGCGCCTGGATCAACGGTGGATCGCCCACCGCTGGCTACCTCGCCGGCGCGACCGCCGACGATGTCAACAACCCCTTCAAGCCGCTGTTCGAGTTCTTCCTCGGCTGGGGCACCCTTGCTGACATCATCTTCATGGCTGGCCTCCTCGGCATCGGCGTCGCCGTGCTGCTCGGCGCTGGCCTCAAGATCGCCGCGATCGCGGGCACCCTGCTCGTGGGCTTCATGTGGCTCTCCCAGTTCCCGCTGACCCGCGGTGGCTCCAACCCGATCCTGACCTCCCACTGGCTGGAGTCCCTGGCCATGATCGTCTCCGCGACCACCCTCGCTGGCGACACCTGGGGCGTTGGAAAGATCTGGGGCCGCATGGTCGGCAACGGCTGGCTGCGTTGATTCACAGTCGCTGAGATAGCAACAGAGGGCCCCCGGGAAACCGGGGGCCCTCTGCGTGTGTCTGGGGGGTGGTGGTTGGGTGCCTCAGGCGTTCGCCACCGCGAGGTCGGCCGCGCACACGCGCTCGATGTGCCGCGCGAACGCGGTCATGAACGAGCCCAGCACGCCGCGCAGGCCCTCCTGGACCGCCTCGCCCTCGACCCAAGCGTCCTGGTTGAACTGCACGAACGCCTCCGGCTGGCCCATGGTGGGCATGTCGAGGTGGGCGAGCACGTTGCGCAGGTGCTGCTGCGCCATGGAGGTGCCGGCGCCACCGGGGGACATCCCGATCACTGCGGCAGGCTTGCCCGCGAATGAGTTGGTGCCCCACGGGCGGCCGCCCCACTCGAGCGCGTTCTTGAGCGCAGCCGGCATGGTGCGGGAGTACTCGGGAGTCACGAACATGATCGCGTCCACCGATTCGACCGCCTCCTTGAAGTCCCGCCCCGCCTGCGGGTAGTCCGCATCGAAGTCGCGGT
>JAUNRP010000087.1 GCA_030544165.1 bacterium | reverse complement strand
TAGACCTCAGTGGACCAGCTTCAGGCCGATCACGCAGCCGATGAGCCCGGCGATCAGCAGCACCTTCACGAGGCTGACCGCCTCCATCCCGGTGGCCATCGAGTAGATCACCGCGAGGGACGCGCCGATCCCCACCCAGATGGCGTACGCGGAGCCCACCGGGAGCTCGCGCAACGCGTAGGCGAGACCGCCCATGGAGACGATCAGGGCGCCCACGAACACCAGTGAGGGTCCAAGCCGCGTGAAGCCCTCGCTCCTGCCGAGCGCGATGGCCCACACGGCCTCGAACATTCCGGAGACGATCAGTACGAACCAGTGCATGGCCACTCCCTCGTGGCCGTCTTGTCGCGCTCCGGGTACGGCTCCCTCGTCCGGCGACGGCGCCTCTCGCCGTCCGTCTACGAGGGTACCGTGCGCCGGGCACGGGTGGCGGAGGCCTTCGTCACCACGCGCCAGAGCGCCCAGAGAACCAGGAAGAGCGCGAGGGCACCGAACGCATCGAGGATGGAGTGCTGCTTGATGACCGCCGTGGAGAGGGAGATCACCGTGGCGAGGGCTGCCGAGGCCCAGCGGATCCAGGGCCGATCCCGGAGGTAGGTGGAGACCCAGAGGCAGTGGGCCACCACGATCGAACTGTAGACGTGCATGGAGGGGAAGACGTTGGTGGGGGTGTCGAACGCCTGGAGGGAGGCCACGATGTCCGTGGCCCAGTTCTCCCGCGGGTAGGGGGCCGGGCGCAGGTCTCCGGTGGAGGTGGACCACAGCGTGTACCCCACCATGCAGATGGTCATGCCGGTGATGAGGAGGAAGGCGAACCGGGGGATCTCGGTTCGGCATGTGCGATCGCGCCAGTAGAGCCACGCGATCACCCCGAGCAGGTAGGGGAACCATGCGCCGTAGGCGAGGATGAACCACTCGTTGAACGGGATCAGGTCATCGAGCGGGGACGCCACCACGATCTCGCCGCCGAGCGGACGCGTCTCGAGCCAGAAGTACCACGCCAGGAAGAGGGGAAGGTAGGCGAGCGGGAGCCAGTACGCGGAGCGAGAGCCGCCCAGCCCAGGATCTTCAGCCCGCACGTGTTCCTGCACGAGCCCGAGGGTATCGGAGCGGCCCCCGGATCGGGCGGTGTGCGCCCGCCAAACCGGGCGTACCGGGGAGGGTCCGGCGGTACGGTGAAGTCACCCGCAGACACCACTAGATTTGATATTTGAAAACGTATAGGATTTCGCGAGAAGGGTCCTATAGTTGGCATGGCGGCAGATCTGCCAGCGGTCAGACCCGGGCGCAGAGGCCCACCGATTCACAACGTAGTGAGGAGAACCAAGGTGCAGTTCCACCACCACGGATATGTATCCGGAGATCCCCGTATCAAGCCCGCCGAGGGTGTCGGGCTCAATCCCCCCACCGAACTCCCGGAGGAGGTGGATGTCCTCATCATCGGTTCCGGTCCCGCCGGCATGGCCGCGTTCGCTCAGCTCTCGGCGTTCCCCTCGATCCGCACCGCGATGGTGGAGCGGCGTGACGGCCGCCTCGTGATCGGCCAGGCAGACGGTATCCAGGCCCGCTCCGTGGAGACCTTCCAGGCGTTCGGCTTCGCCGAGCGGATCATCCAGGAGGCCTACCGGATCACCGAGACCGCCATCTGGAAGCCGGACGCCCAGGACCCCACCAAGATCACCCGCGTGGCCCGCACCCCGGATGATGCCACGGGTATCTCCGAGTTCCCCCACCTGATCGTGAACCAGGCCCGCGTGCTCGACTACTACGCCGAGGTGGCCGCCAACTCCCCGTCCCGCATGACCCCCTTCTACGGGTGGGAGTTCATCACTCTCGAGGTCCAGGAGGGTGAGGAGTACCCGGTGGTGGCCAAGGTGGTGGGCTCGGCCGGTGAGCAGGAGGGCGAGGAGCGCATCATCCGCGCCAAGTACGCCCTGGGTGGCGACGGCGCCCGCTCCCGGGTCCGTGACGCGATCGGCGCCCAGCACATCGGTGGCGTCTCCTACCACGCGTGGGGCGTCATGGACGTGATGGCAAACACCGACTTCCCGGACGTGCGCCTGAAGTCCATCATCCAGTCCTCGCAGGGCTCGATCCTCCACATCCCCCGCGAGGGCGGTTTCCTCTTCCGCGTGTACGTGGACCTTGGAGAGGTGGCGGCGGACGACGCGGGCAATGTGCGCAAGACTCCGCTCGAGACCATCATCAAGAAGGCCAACGAGATCCTGAACCCGTACTCGCTGGACGTGAAGAACGTGGCGTGGTGGAGCGTGTACGAGGTGGGCCACCGCGTGACCGACCGCTTCGATGACGTCCCCGTCGAGGAGGCCGGCGAGCGCGATCCGCACGTGTTCATCATGGGCGACGCCTGCCACACCCACTCCGCCAAGGCCGGCCAGGGCATGAACGTGTCCATGCAGGACGCCTTCAACCTCGGGTGGAAGCTGGGCCACGTGCTCCAGGGCATGGCCCCGCCCAGCCTGCTTGGCACCTACACCGCGGAGCGCCAGCAGATCGCCCAGGACCTCATCAACTTCGACCGCGAGTGGTCCACCATGATGGCCGCCAAGCCGGACTCGTTCGAGTCCCCGGACGCGCTCGAGAAGTTCTACGTGCAGACCGCCGAGTTCCCGGCGGGCTTCATGACCGAGTATCCGGAGAGCATCCTGGTGGGCGGCCCGGAGCACCAGGACCTCGCCGCCGGCTTCACGCTCGGTAAGCGCTTCAAGTCCGTGGGTGTGACCCGGGTGTGCGATTCGAACCCCGTTCACCTCGGCCACCTGGCCACCGCGGACGGACGCTGGCGCATCTACGTGTTCGCGGACGCCCCGGCGGCCGGCGAGGACTCGAAGGTGGCGGAGTGGGCCGAGTGGGCCGGCTCCGCGGACAGCTTCATCTCGAAGCTGACCCCCGAGGGCACCGATCCCGATTCGCTGTTCGATGTGAAGGTCATCTACCAGCAGCCCTACACCGAGGTGGACATGACCAAGGCGCCGGACGTGTTCCGCCCCGAGGTGGGCCCGTTCGGCCTCACGGACAACTGGAAGGTGTTCGCCACCGATCCGGAGACGGACATCTTCGATATCCGTGAGATCAGCCGCGACGGCGCGATCGTGGTGGTCCGCCCGGACCAGTACGTGGCCCAGGTGCTCCCGCTCACCGACCGCGAGGTCCTCCCGGAGTTCTTCGGAAAGATCTACTCCGTCTGATCCCCACCCCCTGATACCCCCCCTTGAAACAATAAGTCCGGTTTGGCAGTGAGTACGCTGCCAAACCGGACTTATTGTTGGGAGGGTGTATGAGCGCCTCCTTGCACCCCTGACCGTCCGCGGATTCACGCTCCCGAACCGCGTGGTCATGGGCGCCATGCACACACGCCTCGAGACCCTGGACCGCGGCCCCGAGCGCCTCGCCGCCTTCTACACCCGCCGCGTCCGCGGCGGCGTGGGCCTCATCCTCACCGGCGGCCACTCGCCCACCCCCGAGGGCGCCGTTGACGAGACCGCCCTCGTGCTCGACGACGACGCCGACCTGGCCCCGCACGCCCACCTCACGGCCGCCGTCCACGAGGCCGGCGGCCGCATCCTGCTCCAGTTGCTCCACGCGGGGCGCTACGCGCCCCACCCCGGATGCGTGGCGCCCTCCCCACTCCGCGCCCGGATCTCCCGCCACGAGCCCCGTGAGCTCACCACGCAGGAAGTGTGGAACCTGGTGGCCGCCTACGGCCGGGCCGCCCGCCTCGCCCGCGAGGCCGGGTACGCCGGCGTGGAGGTCATGGGCTCCGAGGGCTACCTGATCTCCCAGTTCACGGCGCCCGCCACCAACCACCGCGAGGATGAATTTGGCGGCAGCGCGGAGCGCCGCAACCGCTTCCCCCTCGAGGTGGTGCGGGCGGTGCGTGAGGGGCTCGGCGATGGGCTGCTCGTCTACCGGATCTCCGCCATCGACCTCGTGGAGGGCGGCATGGACAGGGAACAGACCACCGCACTCGCCCGCGGCGTGGAGGCGGCCGGGGCGGACATCCTCAACACCGGGATCGGATGGCACGAGTCCGCCATCCCCACCATCGCGGGTTCCGTCCCACGCGCCGCCTGGGGGGACGCCGTGCGAGAAATCTCCCACGTGGTCACGGCCCCGGTGATCGCCTCCAACCGGATCAACCACCCGGACGTGGCGGAGGACCTGCTCGCGGAGGGCACCTGCCAGCTCGTGTCCCTCGCGCGACCGCTGCTCGCGGACCCGGACTTCGTAGCCAAGGCCGCCGCGGGCACCCCCGAGCTGATCACGCCGTGCATCGCCTGCAACCAGGCCTGCCTGGACCACGTCTTTGACGGCCTCCCCGCCACCTGCATGGTGAACCCCAGGGCGGGCCGCGAACTCGACTTCCCGGGCCACGCCCCCGCCGGCCGCCACACCCACGATCACCGGGCCCAACATCGCCCCGCACCCACCGGGCGCACCGTGGCCGTGGTGGGGGCCGGACCCGCCGGCATCGCCTTCGCGCTCGAGGCCGCGGACTGCGGCCACACCGTCACCCTGTTCGAGGCCGAGAACCACCTGGGCGGCCAGATGGACTACGCCCGCCGCATCCCCACCAAACCCGAGTTCGATGCCCTGCTGGACCACTGGCGCGCCCGCCTCGCCGCCGCCGGAGTCACCGTCACCACCGGCCACCGCGTCACCGCGGAGGAGCTCGCGGCCGGCACCTGGGACACTATTGCCCTTGCCACCGGCGTCACTCCCCGCTGCCCGGAGATCGAGGGGGCGGGGCATCGCAGCGTCGTCGACTACGCGCACCTGCTGTCAGGCGAGGCCACCGCGGGACGGCGCGTGGCGATCCTGGGCGCCGGGGGAGTGGGCTTCGACGTGGCCGAGTACCTCGTGGGCGAGCGCGAGAGCGCCACGGACCCCGCCACGTTCCGCGCCACCTGGGGCGTGGACGAGTCCCTCACCCGCCCCGGCGGCCTCACCCGCCCGGCCCCTCCCAGCGGGGAGCCGCGCGAGGTCCACCTCTTCCAGCGCACGCCCGGCCCGCTCGGCACGCGCCTGGGCCGCACCACCGGCTGGATCCTCAAGTCCCGCCTCCGCGCCGCCGGCGTCACCTTCCACGGCGGCGTCACCTACCTCAGGATCGACGACGACGGGCTGCACTTCCAGCAGGACGGCGCCACCCGCGTGCTCGCCGTGGACACGGTGGTGCTCGCCACCGGCCAGGAATCGGAGAACCGGCTCGCGGAGGACCTGCGCCGCCTCGGGCGGGATCCGATCATGGTGGGCGGGGCGGACGTTGCTGCCGAACTGGACGCAGTGAGGGCGATCCGGCAGGCCACGGAGGCGGCAGCGCGGCTCTGAGGTTCCAGATGATGGGACATCTGCCCCGGGCCTTCGCGATTGGCGGGGCGAGGGACGAACATGGGAGCCGGGCCGCCAGAGGTGCGGCCATGAGGAGGGGATCATGCCCGGCCGTCCCACCGTGTCCTTCGAACTGTTCCCGCCGCGCGGGAACAATATCGAGGCCATCTGGGGACGAATGATGCGCATGGCCGAGGCGGCCCCCGACTACTTCACGGTGACCTACGGCGCGTCCGGCGCCTCCCGGGAGGGCTCCGAGCAGCTCATCACCCGCCTCCTCCATGAGACCGAGATCCCGGTGGTGGCACACGTGACCTGCGTGGCGAGCCCACGGGCGGAGGTCCGCGCTCGCCTCGAGCGCCTCATGGACGCCGGGGTCACCGACTTCCTCGCCCTGCGGGGCGATCCGCCCACGGACGCGGAGCTCCAGCACGTGGAGGGCGAGCTCGAGTCCTCCGCCGCGCTGGTTGAGCTGATCCGGGAGCTCCAGTCGGAGCGAGGGATCCCGGATGTGACGATCGCGGTGGCCGCCTACCCCTCGGGCCGCCACTACGGGCCGGGGGAGTTCGCCGCCCTGCGCGCCAAGCAGGACTCCGGCGCGGACTACGCCATCACCCAGGTGTTCTACGATGCGGAGGCCTACGCCTCTCTCGTGTCTGGGGCCCGCGAGGCGGGCGTCACCCTCCCGATCCTCCCCGGCATCCTCCCGCTCACGGATCGCGGCCGCCTCCAGCGGCTCTTCGACCTCACGGGGGTCCGCGTGCCCGCCACCCTCGATGCGCTGCTGGCCACCGAGGACGAGGAGGTGCGCCTGCGCCGCGGCGTGGACGCGACGCTCGCGCTCCTGGACCGGGTGCTCGCCGTGGGTGCCCCCGGCGTCCACCTCTACACCTTCAACCACGATCACCCCGCGCTCGACGTGCTCACCCACCTGCGTGAGCGCGGCCTCACGAACCCCGCCTACCTGGCCAGCCAGGGCGCCTGACAAGGAGCACACATGTCCCACACCCTTCCTTCTGCCACCGTGCTCGGATACCCCCGGATCGGCCGCAACCGCGAGATGAAGAAGGCCGTCGAGGCGTTCTGGGCCGGCCGGATCGACGGCGAGGCCCTCGAGGAGGCCCTCGCCGGCGTGCGCCGGGAGTCCCGGGCCCGGATGGTGGAGCTCGGCCTGTCCGCCACCGGGGGCGCGGTCCCCTCGGATGCCACCGCGTACGACCACATGCTCGATGCCGCCACCACATTCGGCGCGATCCCGCGCCGCTTCTCCCACCTCGTGGGCGAGGGGGGCGCCGTGGACCGCGCCGGCTACTTCACCCTCGCGCGCGGAGAGGGCGAGCTCGCGCCCCTCGAGATGACCAAGTGGTTCGATTCCAACTACCACTACCTCGTCCCCGAGATCTCACCCACCACCACGTTCACCTACGCGGAGGACCGGATCGTCCGCGAATACCGCGAGGCGGCCGCCGAGGGCACCGAGGTCCGCCCCGTGATCGTGGGTCCCGTCAGCTTCCTGCTGCTCGCCAAGGAGGAGGTGGGCGATGGTGGCTCCGACGCCTACGCGCTCGGCGGCGCGGAGGCCACCGCCTTCATCCCGCTCCACCGGCTCGATGACCTGATCGGCGCCTACGCGGACCTGCTGCGGGACCTCGGCGCCGCCGGGGCCCCCTGGATCCAGTTCGATGAGCCCGCCCTCGTGGCCGACGGCGAGGTCTCCGCCGCGCAGCTCGCCGAGGCGGTCGAGCGGGCGTACGCGACCCTCGGCGCGGTGGAGGGCCGCCCCTCGATCCTGCTCACCACCCCCTACGGCGAGGCCCGCGAGGTCTTCCCCGCCGTGGCGGCGGCTCCCGTGGAGGCGATCGGCCTCGACCTCGTGCGCGGCTCCCTCCCCACCGGCGATCACGCCGCGCTGCTGGACGGCAGGACCGTGGTGGCCGGCATCGTCTCGGGGCGCAACATCTGGCGGGCGGACCTCGCGGCCGCCCTCGACACCCTCGAAGAACTAAAGGCGAGCGTCGGGGAGCGGGGGAGCGTCGTCGTCGGGACGTCCACGTCTCTGCTGCACGTACCCCACGACGCCGAGCGGGAGACCGACCTCGATCCGGACCTCCGCTCGTGGCTGGCCTTCGCCGACCAGAAGGTGACCGAGGTGGTCACCCTCGCCCGTGGGCTCGCCGAGGGGCGGGAGGCGGTCGCGTCCGAGGTCGAGGTGGCCTCCGCCGCACTCGCCAGCCGTGAGGCGCACCCGGGCACCCACCGTACGGAGGTCCGTGAGCGCACCTCCGCCATCGACGACGGCGCCACCTCGCGCGTGGCCTACGCCCAGCGCGCGAGGGAGCAGCGGGCCTCGCTCACCCTGCCGCCACTTCCCACCACCACGATCGGGTCCTTCCCGCAGACGAAGGAGATCCGCGTGGCACGTGCGGCGCACCGGCGCGGTGAACTGGACGATGCCGGCTACCAGGCGGCGATGCGGGAGGAGATCGCCGAGGTGGA
>JAUNRP010000086.1 GCA_030544165.1 bacterium | reverse complement strand
CGGCGCAATCGGCCTCTCAGCCCCGGCCTCCCAGCCACCGCCCGGCAACCCCGGCTGCGCCAGCCGCCCCGGCCCCTCCGGCGCAAGCGGCCTCTCAGGCCGCCGCCGTCCCGCCATGTTTGCCGATTTTGTGAGAGGTGGGCCTCCGGGCGCCTCACCTCTCACAAAATCGGCACCACACACGTCACATGAGTTCCCAACAGTCCCAGTGGCACCAGATGTCCCGCCGAATTTGTGAGAGGTGCCCCCCGCGGAGCCCGACCTCTCACAAAATCGGCAGATCTGCTCGTCAAAGCGGAGCTGTTCACCAGAGCGGATCTGCTCCTCACGGCGGATCTGCTCGTCACCGATGAGCGCCGGGCACTCCGCCCACGCTCCGGGCGTCCCAGAAGCCGCCAGTTCCCCTCGATTAGGCTTGGGCCATGACCCAGACGCCCGACGCCGCGCGTCCCCCCGGCGCGACCGAGCCGGTCATGCGGCCCGCAGCAGGCGCGGCGCCCGGTGAACGCGAGCTCACGTCCGGCGCGATCACTGCGCCCGCTACACCTACCGCCGTCACAGGCACCGAAACACCCTCCGCCTCCGAGGCGGCCGAGGTGACCACCGACTCCACCTTCACGATCCGCGAGACGACCCCAGCGGCGGGCGAGGCAGCCCCGGGAGGCGAGGCGGCGTCGTCGAACAGGAGGGCACCGGCACCCAGGAAGAAGCGGCGCAAGCGGCTCCCCCAGGGCTGGATCCCCGATCAGCACGGCGCATGGGCCATGATCACGATCCCCGCGCTGACGGGCGTGGTCCTCGCGGGGTTCCACTGGGTGCACGTGCCGCTGCTGCTGTTCTGGTGGATCGGATACTTCTTCTTCCAGGCGGCGATGCTGTGGCTGAAGGCGCGCCGCCGACCCAAGTACTTCCCGCCGGTGCGCGCGTACGGGCTCACGATGATCCCGTTCGCGGCGGTACTCGCGGTGGTGCGGCCGTACCTGGCGATCTGGGGGTTCGCGTTCGCGCCATTCATCGCGATCGCCGTGTGGTGCACGGTGAAACGGAAGGAACGCACCTACCTCAACGACTCCGCCACCGTGTTCGCCGCCTGCCTCATGATGGCCGTGACCTTCCACGCGAACGCCGATCACGGCGATCCCGGCTGGGTGTGGCTGTGGCTCGTGCTCGCCGTCCAGTTCGCCTACTTCTGGGGCACGATCCCCCACATCAAGGCCCTCATCCGCGAGCGCGAGCGCATCGAGGCGGCACGGCAGTCGGTGCTGTACCACGCGGTGGTGGCCGTGGTGGTGACGGTGCTGGTGGTGCTCGGGTGGTTCGATCGGACGCTGCTGGGCGGCTGGTTCCTCGCCCTGCTCTGGTGGGTGCTGGTGGCACGCGCCTACCTCCTGCCGCTGTGGCAGCGGAAGCGCGGGCGGATCAAGCCCATCGTCATGGGGATGGCCGAGGTGGTCTTCTCGCTCGCCATGGCGGCCGCGCTCCTCCTCTAGCCCGACGACGCGGCGATCCCGCGTGGGGCGAATCCCGCACGCCGGTTGACACCTCCACGGTTGGTGCTTATCGTTTTTCGATAACATCGAATATCGATAAGGAGCGTGGCTGTGGGCGTACAACGAGACCGCGTGACCGGCATCCTGCCGTGGTTCCCGCTGGGTGTGGTCTGGTTCATGGGGGGAGGAGCGGCCTTCGCAATGCTGGACTCCGCACTGCCGATGCTGGCGGGCCGCCGGGTCTTCGGCAGCGGGGAACTCACCGTGTGCGACGTGCCCAATGTATGCGTCTGGACGGGATCCTCGCCGGAGGAGGGCGCGCTCCCGCTGGAGGCCGTCACCCGGGGTTCACAGATCTTCTCGGCGATGCCATCCCTCCTTCTCCTGGCGGTGGTGATCGCCGTGTTGTTCTTCGCCACCCGGGTGGTGTGGGAGGTGAGCCACGGACGGGTGTTCGCCGAGCGGACGGTGCGGGATCTCGGGATCGCGGCGGGGCTCCTGATCGCGGGCGGGGTGGCCACCGCGTTCCTGGAGGGGTGGGCGTTCCAGGCGGCCATGGCGGACGTGAATGCCTCCAGCCTCATGGGCGCGGAAGGCGGAATGTACGCCGGGGCGCGCTCCCCGTTTGCCGCCGTGGCGGTGGTGTTCGGCCTCCTGGCGCTGGCGGCGTGGGCGGCATTCCGGCACGGGCAGCGCGTGACCGCCGAGCTCGAGGCCGCACGGAAGGAGCTCGACGGTGTCGTCTGAGATCCATACAGCGCCCGGAGCTTCCGGGGGATCGGCGAATCCTGCCGGGACCGATCACCGGATCCTCTGCACCCTCGATCGCGTGCTCGAGGACCGCGGAGTCACGCTCACCGAGCTCTCCGAGCGCACGGGCATCACACTCGCGAACCTCTCGATCCTGAAGACGGGCAAGGCGCGGGCGGTGCGCTTCACCACCCTCACCGCGATCTGCGAGGCCCTCGGGTGTACGCCCGGGGAGTTGTTCGAGCTGGCCTAGCTGTCCTGCCCGGCCGGGGCGCTCAGCGGCGCCACTCCCCCAGGAACTCGATCACCGCATCGTTCGCCTCCGGCTCACCGATGCTGATGCGCACGCCCTCCCCGGCGAAGCCGCGCACCAGGAGCCCGGCGTCGTTCGCGTCCTCCACGAACCTGCCGGTTGCCTCACCGATGGGGAGCCAGAAGAAGTTGCCGTCGGTCTCGGGGATGTCCCAGCCCTGGGCGCGCGCGGCGGAGAGCACGCGTTCACGCTCGGCCACGGTCTCCGCCACTCGCTCGAGGATCTCGGGTTCGCGCTTCAGCACGGCGAGCGCGGCGTGCTGCGCGAGCGCATTGGTCCCGAACGGCGTGGAGCAGGCGCGGATTCCGGATATGAGCTCCTCGGAGCCGACGGCGTACCCCACCCTGATCCCGGCGAGCCCCCAGGCCTTGGAGAAGGTTCGCAACACGAGAAGGTTGGGGAACTCGCCAAGGAGGTCCACGCCGTCGACGGCATTCTCGGTGCGCACGTACTCGCGGTAGGCCTCGTCCAGGACCACGGCCACGTGTGGTGGGACGGCCGCGAGGAACTCGCGGACCTGCTCCTTGGTGAGCACCGGGCCGGTGGGGTTGTTGGGCGAGCACAGGATGATGAGCTTGGTGTTCTCGGTGATGGCCTCGCGCATGGCGGCCAGATCGTGGCGGGCGTCCTCGGTGAGGGGGACGCGCACGGACGTGGCGCCGGAGGTCCCCACCGCGATGGGATAGGCCTCGAACGATCGCCAGGGGTAGATCACCTCGTCCCCCGCCTCCACCAGGGCCATCAGTACGTGCGCGAGCACGGCCACCGAGCCGTTGCCCGTGACCACCTGGGAGCGGTCCACCCCGAGGCGCTCCGAGATGGCGGCGGTGAGGTGGGTGGCGAACATGTCCGGGTAGCGGTTGACCTCGGCCAACTGGTCCGAGAGCGCCGCCAGGAGCCCGGTGAGCGGGGCGTTCGGGTTCTCGTTCGAGGAGAGCTTCCACATGGGCCTGCCGTCTCCCCGCGCGCCGGGCACGTAGGCCGGGAGGGCGGAGACGGCGGAGCGGAGCGTGGGCTTCTTTGCTTTCTTCGCCATAGCCCTAAGCATGGCATCCCCGGGAGGCGGCGCGCACAGGGGCTACATCGCCGGGTGGAGCACTGCCGTGGCAGTATCGAGCCCATGAGCTTCCTCATCCGCCTGATCGTGAACGGCGTGGCCATCTGGGCCACCTCTGCCCTGCTCTCGGGCATCAGCATGAACCTGCCCGGCGAGGCACTCCCCGCCATCATCTACGTGCTGGTGGTGGCCGCGATCTTCACGGTGGTCAACATGATCATCCGCCCGGTGGTGAAAACGCTCTCCTTCCCGATCATGATCCTGACCCTCGGCCTGTTCGGGCTGGTGATCAATGCGCTGATGCTGATGCTCACCGGGTGGATCTCCGAACGGGTGGGCTACGGCCTCGAGGTGGAGAGCTTCTGGTGGGCGCTCGGAGGCTCGATCGTCATCTCCATCATCGCCATGGTGCTCAACGTGGTGCTCCCGGGTGACAAGCGCGGGCGCCGCTGAGCCGCGATCACACCTGCCGCCCACCTCAGTTCACCCAGTACCCCCAATCGGCCACGAACTCCTGCCAGGTATCCCTCCCATCCGTGCGCTCGAGGTGGAACACGTACTCTGCCTGCTCGGCTCCCTCTGACCGCCACTGGTACTCGAAGTCATCCATCAGGTCCGCCACCTCACCGCTCTCGGAACGGGCGGCGATCATCGAGATCTCGTACGAGTTCCAGTCGTGCGGATGGGCGTAGCGTTTGGTGGGACCATCGAAATCCACGATCACGGAGAGCTGCTCCGGCCCGGTGTGCGGCGCGAGCCCGGAGAGGCCCGGCACCACATCGTCCGCGTTGACCAGGTTCACCACCTTCGTCCGGGCGGGAAGCTCCCCCACCTGCCCCACGGGCGAGCCCACCGTGATCACGTGCCGGAAGTTGAACATCCGGGCAAGCTGCGGATCCGCCGCAAGCACCATCGCGATGATCCCGCCCTGGGAGTGGCCCACCAGCGAGATCTCCTCCCCCGGCGCGATGGGAAGGGAGAGGAGCGCCTCCCGCACCCCGGTGAGCAGATCGTTGTCCACGTGCGCCATGAGCTGGAGGTTGGTGGCGTTGTCCTGCGGGTTGTGGTGCCCGAGTCCGCCCTGCATCCCGGGCAGGACCATCACCCAGGAGGCGGTGCCATCCGCGTTCTCGGTGCGCACGGCGGAGAACACCCCCACCCCCGTCTCCTTGGACTCCGCGGAGAGCGTCTCCGAGTAGTCCACGAGATCGCTGAAGGACTGGATCGCAGGGATGCCCTCCCCCTCACCCACGATGGACGCACCTGACCGGAGGCTCCCGTCCCGGTAGTGCGCGATGTTCGCCATGGTTCCCGAACGGGAGCGGAGGAAGAGCTCGAAGTTGCCCTGGAACTGGTCGAGCCGGGTCACGTTGAGCAACGCGGCGGTGAGGAACGGGACCGGTGGCAACGTGTGGCGGGAGCCGAGACCCCTGCCGGTGGTCACCACGCCGAATGGACTCAGCATCGAACCGATCGCCCACGCCACCGGTGGAAGGGACGTCATGGTGGTGGCGTAGCCGCCGTCGGCGCCCATGGGCCGGCCGAAGTCGCCCTTCACCACGTCCGCGAGCTCCGCCCCGTGGTGGGCGACTTGGCCCGCATCCACCCTCCACGTGGCCTGGGCCATCCACTGGTTCTGCAGGTACCACTCGAGGGTGTGCTCTGCGGTCTCGTACTGGGCGATCGCCTGCCCCAGCCCGGTGGCCAGCCGCGCCACCGCGGGCACATACAGTTCCAGGTTTCCCAGAACCGCGTCCAGCGCCTGCACCACCGGCCGACTGTTCACCACGTGGTGGTGGCTCTTGGCGAGCCGCCGGGCAGACTTCGCCGCCACCAGGGCCTCCATCGCCCGCTGGAACGCCCGGTCCACCCGAGCGGCGATCCAGCGGAGCCGATCGGTGTCCACCTGCTGGATACCGCCACCGAACACCGTGACGATCGCGTCCTCGTCCGGATGGTGCCCATGGCCGCTCACCAGACCGCCCCCGTCATCGCTCCCGAAGCCCGGGCCATCTGGACCTCCCTCTCGAAGTCCGCCGCCGCCACCAGCGCCCACACGGTCGCGTCCAGCGCGTCCGACCCCTCCACCAGTGCCCTCCCCCGCGCCGCCTCAAAGTGCTCGGCGGCGTCATCACGCCAGTGCGCAGGGGTGGCCGCCAGCAGCTCATCCACCGACTCCTGCAACTTCCACCGGCACCGGCGCACATTCCCTTCGATTCCCAACTCCATGACGCCTCCCTCCTGCCCCCAGCGTGAGGGAGGCCGCACGCGGAAGGAGGGCCCGCCGTCGGGGATGTGGAACACTCCGCGCCAACGCAGCCTGTGGAGAGCGCGGCAGAATCGGACCATGAGCCCCTTCCGCAAGCACGCGAGCCCCGCCGCGATCGCCACCGAGGCCGCGTCGCTGCGGTGGCTGGCTGCCGTCATTCCCGACGGCGGAGCCCCCGTGGTCCCCCTCCTCGCCACCGGGGATGGCTGGCTGGAGACGGAACGGCTGGCGGTGGGGCGGCCGGGGACGGGCGATGCGGAGGAGTTCGGGCGGAGGCTCGCGGCCACCCATGCTGCGGGGGCGCGGTGGTGGGGAGAGGCACCGCCCGGCCTGGATCCGGAGGAATCGCGGCTCGCCGAACTGGTGCAGCCGGCGTTCGCGCGCGGCGAGGATGCTCCGGGCGGCTGGGGCGAGTTCTACGCGGAGCACCGCGTGCGGCCCTACCTGCAGAAGGGGGTGGATCGGGGCGAGTTGGGGGGCGCGGCGCTGCGGGATGTGGAGGCGACGCTGGCGCGGGTGGCGGACGGCGAGTTCGATGCGCCGCAGCCGGAGGGGTGCGGCGCGGTGGCGCGGATCCACGGTGACCTGTGGGGTGGCAACTTGCTGTGGGCCGCCCGGGACGACGGCGGGGCGGACGGCACGCTCATCGACCCCGCGGCGCACGGCGGCCACGCGGAGACGGACCTCGCGGAGTTGGCGCTGTTCGGCTCCCCGCTGCTGGAGCGGACCCTCGCGGGATACAACGAGGCGGCGCCGCTCGCGCCAGGCTGGCGCGAGCGGGTGGGGATCCACCAGCTCCACATGCTCTCCGTGCACGTGGCTCTGTTCGGCGGCGGGTACGCGGCCCAGTTGGAGGCGGTCGCGCGGCGGTATGCGTAGGGGAGCCCTGTGCGCCAGGGGCGGGCCGGGTTACGGTGGAGCATGATCTCAGTCATTGGACCTGGTGGCGTGGGCGGACTCCTCGCGGCGCTGCTCATCCGATCCGGCCAGGACGTCACGGTGGTGGCCCGGGCGGGAACCGCGGAGCGGATTGGCGCCGAGGGGCTGCGGGTGGAGTCCGCCCAGTTCGGCTCCTTCACGGTGAATCCAACCGTGGCACTGGTGCCTCCGAGCGGCGCCCCGGCGATCGTGGCGGTCAAACAGTACGGGTTGGCCGATGTGCTCCCGGATCTGCGCGTCGCGCAGCCGGTGGAGATGCTGAGCCTGCTCAATGGCCTCGCACACGCGCCCCTGATCCACGCAGCGGTTCCGGAGAGCCGGGCGGTGAACGGGTCCATCAACGTGGTGTCCGAACGCCGCGAGGACGGGGTGATCGAGCACCCCGTGGACTTCAGCGTGGTGAATGTTCCTAGAGATGCGGGTGACCTCGCGCTCGTGAGCGCCCTGGAGGCGGCGGGTGTGACCGTGAATGCTGAGGGATCAGAGCACGAGGTCCTGTGGAAGAAGCTGCGCTTCCTGGCGCCGATGGCGCTGTTGACCTCGTGGGCTGACGCCCCGCTCGGCGAGGCGCTCGCGCGGGAACCCGACCTCACGCGCGGGGTGGTGGAGGAGGTGGCGGCGCTCGCCAACGCCGAGGGCGTGTCCACGGACTCCGGCCGGATCCTGCGCTACCTCGAGGGTGTGGAGCCGACGGCGTGGTCCTCGCTCGCGCTCGACGTGCGCAGGGGCGGGCCCACCGAACTGGCCGCGATCGGGGACGACCTCATCTACCGTGCCGACTCCCGGCACCTCGCGGTCCCGCACCTGCAGCGGGTGGTGAACGCGATCGGGGCCCGCCTGGAGTAGCTGCCGGGAGGGGGGCGAGGGCGGGACGGAAGGTTCGCCGCCGGGAAGGCGCGGGGGAAACGGGACGGGAGGTGCGCCGTCGGGGAGGGGCTGACACAATGGGGGCATGCCCGTGGACTTCTCCCGTTTGAACATCCCGCTGACTCCGCTGGACGGTCGGTACCGAGCGGCGGTGGCGCGGATCGCGAACCACCTCTCGGAGGCGGCGCTG
>JAUNRP010000085.1 GCA_030544165.1 bacterium | reverse complement strand
CGGCTGCTGCGGCCCGAGGTGCTCCGCGTCTGGCGTCGCGAGCGCCGGCCGCTCTCGGCCGCGGGGCCGCTCCTCGGCCGAATCGGGATGTTTGACATCACCCGAGAGACGCACGCGGTTGCGGAGTCGATCGAGCGGCACGTGAGGACAGTCGATGCCTTGCACCTTGCTACCGCGCTATTGATCGGGGAATCCGTGACGGTTGCGACTCATGACGTCACCATGAAGGCGGTGGCTGGAAATCTCGGGCTCGGCACGTTCGATCCTGTGGCACCGGATTGATCTGGCCCGGTGTCCGCAGCGCCCCGGCCTTCGCCTCAGGTGCCTTGCCATCCCCTCGATAACGCAGCGATCCATGTGAGAGGTGCTTGCAGACTGCTATCATCCCGGCGTCGCC
This sequence comes from bacterium, assembly GCA_030544165.1. Classification (GTDB taxonomy): domain Bacteria; phylum Actinomycetota; class Actinomycetes; order Actinomycetales; family Actinomycetaceae; genus JAAZBW01. The sequence goes on along the minus strand of JAUNRP010000085.1, from coordinate 7,807 downwards.
ACCTTGTACATCCGCGACGCCTCCGAGGACGTCGCTGCGACGCTCAAGGAGCGGGCGGCAGCAGGAGGCATGTCCCTCTCGGCATACGTGGCGGCTGAACTGACGATGATTGCCAGCCGCCCCACGAACGAGCAGATCGTTGCCCGGCTCAGGGCACGGGACCGCACCAGCGGGCCAAGCTCTGCGGAGATCCTCGAGGCAGTCCGGGCGGGACTCCGGTGATTGTTGTAGACGCTTCGGCCAGGGTCGAAGCGTTGGTCGGCCGCACCCTCGACGAACAATTGATGGACGCCTTCGCAGAAGCACTGGGTGCGCCATTGGTGACCTGTGATGCCACACTCGCCGCTGGCGGCCATCGCGCCCAGGTACAGGTGGTCTCCCAGTCGCCGTGATCTGCAACCCTGGAGCACACAGCTCGAACCCGCGGCGAACCCTTCTGGTTCACTGGGGTATGCCCAGTCCGCGAGACGTGTATGTGGAGTCCGGCGTCGGCATGGCCTTTGACGCGGGAAGCGCTGTCTGGAGCTTCGACCTCGACCTCTGGGGGCACTGCGAGCAAGCTCCCCAGGCGGACGAGGCGCTCGCAGCCTTCAAGAAGCGCCACGGCCCAGTGGTCGTGTGTGAGGCGATCGAAGGAGACGAACTCGCCTTCGATCGTGATCGCCAGCCGGCCAGCAACGACGAGCTGGACCTCACCGTCACCATCCTCACCAACCAGCGCGCCCGGTGCTTTCAGGCTCTCGCGGATCTCCCGCCTGACGCCCTCGACTGGGATGACCCCGGTCGTGTCCTCCCGCCGTGGGCACGGTGGCGCACGATGCGCCAGATGTTGTGGCACATCGCTGACGCGGAGTCCCGGTACTACCTACCGTCTCTCGGACTCGCGAGTCGACCTCGTGCGCGTGAGCTGGCCACGGAACTGAGGTCTTCCCATGACCACGTGCTCGCGTGCCTCGCGAACCTGCCACGCGATCTCATCACCGCGTCCGGTGCCGAAGTCTGGACCACAACCAAGCTCCTGCGCCGCCTCGCCTGGCATGAGCGCGGCGAGTTGGATGCAATCGATGACCTCCGACGCCGGTGGGCCGCCCGGTCGATCGAATGACTTCCGCCGGCGCTTTGCGCAACCCGCCCGCCGCCTACCGCCCGCGCAGACCCTTCCGCACCCGGTCCGCCGCGAAGCCCGCCACGGTGGCCGTCAGCGCCGTCCCGAACGCGCCCCAGGCCATGTCGATCAGCGCCACGGAGACAGGGAACTTGTCCAGCACCGCGGCCCCCGTGAGGCCCCACGCCCCGTACGCGCAGGCTCCGAGGATGGCGCCGTCCCGGATCCGCTGGACGGTGGTGCGCTCCTCGCCCGGCCGCGTGGCCAGGTGCACCGTGCCCGCCAGGTACAACGCGTAGAACCCCAGCGCAGGCGCGGCCGAGAGCTCGGACGCCATCAGGTGCGGCATCTCCGAGTCGTAGAGCGGCTTGGCCGCCTGGGTGATCCAGATGGCGTCTGCCACCCCGAATGTCACGGCCCCGGCACCGTAGGCCGCAGCCCACTCCTTCACGCGGTCGGCGGTGGATGTCATGCGTTCTTCCTCTCGTAGATGTCATCAACAAAACTCGTGAGCTTGGCCAGCAGCGCATCGCGCCGCACCTTCAGCGTGGGCGTGAGGGTTCCCGCCTCCTCGGACAGCTCGGCCAGCAGCGCCCTCACCCGCCGCACCCCCTCGGAGCGCGCCACCGTCTCGTTCGCGGAGGCCACCACCTGCCCGAGCCGTTCCAGCAGGGCCGGGTTCTCGATCGCGATTGGCGACGACGACGTCACCAGTTCTCCCAGCTCCACCCCTTCTCGCTCGGCCCAGTTCGCCAGTTCGGAGCGGTCCAGTACCAGCAGCGCGCCCAGGTAGGGCCGGCCCTCGCCCACCATGACCGCGTGGGCCACCAGCGGATCCGACTCCACCAGGGACTCCCACGGCGCTGGGGAGACGGTCTTGCCCCCAGCCGTGACGAGGACCTCCTTGACGCGCCCGGTGATGGTGAGGTGGCCGTCGTCGTCGAGAGAGCCGAGGTCCCCCGTGTGGAGGAAGCCCTCGGACCAGGCCTGACCGGTGAGGGCCGGGTCGGTGTAGCCGGCGGCCACGCCGATGCCGCGGACCAGCACCTCGCCCGACGGGGAGATGCGGATGGTGGTGCCCGGCACCGGTTCCCCCACAGTCCCGGAGCGGATCCGTCCCGGACGGTTGCCCGTGGCGGGCGCGGTGGTCTCGGTGAGTCCGTACCCCTCCATCACGGGGATACCCGCGCCGCGGAAGAACAAGGAGATCTTGGAATCGAGGCGGGCGGCGCCGGAGAGGAGGAACTCGAGCCTCCCGCCGAGCATCGCCCGGATCCTGCGGTAGAAGAGCCGCTCGAAGAGGGCGTGGCGCACGCGGAGGCCCACGGGCCGCCGAGCGGGCACGCCCCGGTCCTCGCGCTCCGCCAGCGTGCCCCAGGCGATCGCGGTCTCCTCGGCGGCCTGCCACACGCGGCCCATCCTCTTCTCGCGGGCCCGCTGGCGCGCCACCGAGAGGATCTTCTCCAACACCCGAGGGACCACCACGAGGAACGTGGGTTGGACGCGGGGGAGCGTGGCCACCACCTGGGTGGGCTCGGCGAGGTGGGAGATGGTCATGCCCGCGTGCATACACACCAGTTGGAGGCCGCGGGCGAGCACGTGGGCGAGCGGGAGGAAGATCACGGTGGAACCGCGGTCATTGATCACGTCCTCCCAGGCGGCCGCCACGTTGAGCACGAGGTCCACGAAGTTCCCGTGGGTGATACGCACACCCTTCTGCTCGCCGGTGGTGCCGGAGGTATAGACGAGCGTGGCAGGGTCCCCGCGCCGGACGGACCGCGTCCGCGCGTCCAACTCGGCCTCGAGCTCGGGGCTGGTGGGGGAGGCGCCCAGTTCGCCGATGGAACCGGCGCCCTGGCCGTCGAGGAGCCAGGCGCCGAGATCGAGTTCATCCGCGCGGAGGCGGGGGAGTGCGCCTGAGTCCGCGAAGGCGAGGCGGGCGCCCGAGTCCGCCAGTATCTGGGAGGTGCGCTCCGCCGGGGAGGTGTCATAGATCGGGACCACCACGCCGCCGGCGCGCCAGATCGCGAACTCGGCCACCGCCCACTCGTAGGACGTGGCGGCCATGACGGCCGCAGCGTCACCGGCCCCGAACCCGAGGCCCACCAGGCCGCGGGCAGCAGCATCCACCTCGGCGAGGAAACCGGGCAGCGTGACCTCACGGAACCCGTCGCCTTCCGGGACGCGGAACGCCACGTGTGCGGGTGCGCTCGCGGCCCGTTCCTGCACCATCGCAATGGTGGAGGTCAGATCTTTGCGGTCCACGAGGAGTGGACGGGAGGCATCAGTCATCGGAGGTGGCCCTTCGCTGGGGGACGGGAGTCTCGTGCAGTTCGGCGAGTTGGCGTTCCATGGAGGCGAGGGTGGCTTCGAGAAACCGCACCACGCCGCGCTGTTCCTCTGGGCTCAGGGACGCGAACGCGGCGTCCGTCTCCCGGATCATCGGAAGTAGGTGGGCCATGGCCTCACGCACCGACTCCGCGGCGGGCTCCACCACCACTCGCCGCCGATCTGCCGCGTCCCTCGTCCGCTCCGCATGGCCCACCCCTTCTAGGCGGTCCACGACGACGGACGCGAGTGCCGCGCTGATTCCGAGCCGTCGGGCGAGCTCGCCCGGCGTGAGGCGTCCTTCCGAGATCAGGTGCTCCATGGCGTGGAAGTCCAGTTCATTCACGTGCAGGAGCCGGCGGATCTCCCGCTGCAGGTCATCGGAAGCGCGGGTGATGCGGCGCATGAGGTGGGTGGCATCGTGGAAGCCCGCTGCCGCTTCCGGGCGATCGCGAGGCGGCCCGGGCAGCTCCGTGGAGTGCTCACCCATGTTTGATATTCAAACACATTTGAATGATCATGGCGTGGTGACCCCGTTCCCGCTCGCAGAGTTTCTCTCCACCCTCCCGCTCACGCTCCTGGGGATCGTTCTCCTGTTGGGCGTGACCTTCGCGATCGGCGTGCGGCAGCGCCGCCACGCCGTGATCGATGCCGCGTGGCCGCTCGGTTTCGTGGTGGTGGCCGTGATCTCGTTCGTGGCCTCGGCCGGCCACGGCGATGACGCCCGGCGCTGGCTCCTCCTGGCCCTCACCACCATCTGGGGTGTGCGCCTCTCTCTCCACCTCATGTGGCGGCTCCGCGGAGGCGAGGAGGATCCCCGCTACACCAAGCTCCTCGGCACCAAGGGGCCGGAGAACAGGAACCGCGAGGCGATCCGCAAGGCCTACCTCCCGCAGGGGGCCGTCATGTTCATCGTCTCCCTCGTCCAGCAGGTGGGCATGTTCGCCGCAGGCCCGCTCGGATGGCTCGCGTGGGTGGGCATCGCGGTATGGGTGATCGGGATGTTCTTCGAGGTGGTGGGAGACCTCCAACTCGCCCGCTTCAAGGCGGATCCGGACCGCAGCGGCATCCTCGATACGGGAGTGTGGGCGTGGACGCGCCACCCCAACTACTTCGGTGATTCCGCCGTCTGGTGGGGGCTATTCCTCGTGACCGCGAGCTCGTGGCCGGGCGTGCTCACCGTGCTCTCGCCGCTGCTGATGACCCTCGCCCTCCGCTTCGTCACCGGCGTTCCGCCCGTGGAGCGCGCAATGGCGGGGCGGCCGGGATACGAGGAGTACGCCGAGCGTACGTCCGTGTTCTTCCCGCTGCCGCCCCGCCGTCGCTAGGTGGACCCGGTCAGGAATCAGAGTTCGACGACGGTGGTCCCGCCCTCCTCGTCCTTCTCCTGACCGCGGCCGGTGATGGTCTTGATGGTCTTGACCACCGTGGCGACCAGGGACTCACCGCCCCAGTAGGCCGCCGTCTCGCCGGTGACGCGCATGACGCGGTTGTCCGGGTCCTCAGGCCCTCCGTCCATGAACATCTCCGCTCCTGCTGACCACAGCTCGGCCACCAGGGCCGGGTCCTCCACGATCTCGGCAGTTCCGGAGAGGGAGACCCACGCCTTCATCGAGGAGTAGGCCACGTTCACGTTCGGGTTGGCCTCGATGTCCTTCGCGATCGCACTGGATCCGCGGACCAGGAAGAGCACCACCCCGTCCTCGCGTGCCTCCTGGGTGGACAGCGGGCGGGAGGTCAGGCGCCCCTCGGCGGAGTCGGAGTCCACGGTGGTCACCATCGCCACGTCGAACCCGTCCAGGAGGTCGTTGACCTTCTCCACCTCCTCGGGCTCGGAGGTGACATTCGCGCGGTCGGCGGGGGAGCTGTAGTGCTGTTCGGTCATGTCGACCTCCTTGATATGGCGGCGATCAGGCCGCGTGGGTTCCCCACGCTAATCCCACGTTCCCCATCCGGCCTGTTGAGGGACTGGATCGAGGAGACGTCTCCCGTCCCGGTTCCATTCACTCTCCCGACATCCACCGGACGCCGCGGGGTTATTCGGCCGCGGTTGACTGGCGCCACCCCCTTGATCGGAGAGTCCCCATGCCCAGAAAGTCCTTTGCCCTCGCGGGAATGGCAGCGCTGCTCGGCGGCGCCACCGTCCTCGCACCCTTCTCCCCGCCACCCGCGGCCGCCGCGCCCACCGATGTGGTCATCAACGAGATCATCACGAACGATCCCGTCCTTGCCGACTCCATCGAACTCCTCAACACGGGTCCCGAACCTGTGGACCTCTCCGGATGGCTCATCAAGGATGACAACGATGAGCGGACAGATTCGCTGCCCGCGGGCACCACGCTCGAGCCCGGTGCCTACCTGGTGCTCACGCAGGGCGTCCACTTCGACTTCGGCCTGGGTAATGGCGACGCCGCCCGCCTCTACGATTCCGCGGGCACCCTCGTGGACGGTCACTCCTTCCCCAGTCACTCCAACCCGAGCTGGTCGCGCTGCCCGGACGGCACCGGGGAGTTCCTCCAGGCCAACTCCGTCACGCTCGGAGCGGCGAACGACTGCGAGGTGGAGCAGGTGGACTCCTCCAACCTCGTCCTCAACGAGGTGGACTCCGGCCCGCTCGACTGGGTGGAGTTCTACAACACCGGCTCCCAGCCCCTCGATCTCGCGGGCTACATCCTGACGGACAACGCACCGAGCGATCCGACGCACCAGTACGTGTTCCCCGCCGGAACGATCGTTCCCCCACTCGGCTACCTCGTGGTGGACGGCGGCACGTTCAACATCGGCCTCGGCGGCGCAGACTCGGTGTTCGTCTTCGCACCCGGTACCACCGATCTCACGGAGGCCAACGCCGTCCAGGCCTACTCCTGGACCAGCCATGCCGCGATCGAGGGAGATGAGGCGATTGCCGCGAACTCGCGGTGCCCGAACGTCACCGGCGAGGAGTGGGTGGTCACCTACACAACGCCGGGTGCGTTCAATGATTGCCCCTCCGCGATCCGCATCAACGAGGTCGAGTCCAACGGGGATGCGACCGACTGGGTGGAGATCGTGAACGCCTCCGACTCTCCGGTGGACATCTCGGGCTGGACCGTCATGGACAACGATCCCGTTGGCCACGCTGCGGACGTGACCCCGGTACCGGAAGGCACGATCCTTGCTCCCGGCGAGTACTTCGTCTTCGACCAGAACATCCACTTCACGTTCGGGCTCGGAGCGAACGATGTGGCGAGCGTCCGCGACGCCGGGGGCACCGTCGTCGCCGAGTACGGATGGTCCGCCCATGCCAACGTGACCTACGGACGCTGCCCGGACACCACGGGACCGATGGGCGAGCAGCTGACCTCCACGAAGGGTGCCGAGAACGACTGTTCCGGGGTGATCCCGGAGGAGCCCCAGCCGGAGAATCCCGTGGCACGGGTGCCGTGGCCGGGGAGCGCCGAGGTGACGGTCCAGGACGAGGTCCAGATGTTCTTGGGCGACTTCTCGGGTCTCGAGTTCCAGGAGACCGCAGAGGGGACGTTCCTCTGGGGCGTGGACAACGATGCCGCCACCGTGTTCAAGCTGATCGCAAGCGCTGACGGCTCCGTCGCGTGGGCGCCGGGCTGGGAGGGTGGCAGGAACGTGGTGTTCCAGACCTCCACCGGCCCCGCCGGCCCCGATGCCGAGGGCATCACGATCGCGGGGGACGGATTCCTCTACCTCGCGGTGGAGCGTGACAACAACTTCAAGGGCGTGAACCTGAACAAGATCCTGAAGGTGGATCCGAACGCCACCGGCACACCGATCACCGCCAGCCAGGAGTGGGACATCACCGCCACACTTCCGGACGTCTCGGCCAACACGGGTATCGAGGCGGTTGAGTGGGTGGCTGACGCGGACCTCGCCGGGGCGCTCTGGGACTCGGCCCTCGGAAAGCCCTACGACCCGGCCGACTACCCCGGTCACGGGGACGGCCTGTTCTTCGTGGCGCTCGAGAACAACGGTCACGTCTACGCGTTCGCCCTGAACGACGACGGCAGCCACGCGCAGGTCGCGGAGATCATTCCCTACATGGGCGGCACCATGGCCCTCGACTGGGACTCGGAGCTCGGCGCGCTGTGGGCAGTGTGCGACAACGGATGCGAGGGGCTCAGCACCCTCATCCTCCTGAACGGCACGGAATCACCCGAGCTCACCCACGTGGAGCGCCCGGCGGGGATGGCGAACCTCAACAACGAGGGCTTCGCCACCTCCACGGCGGCGCTCTGCGTGAACGACACCCGGCCCGTGTGGTGGGCGGCCGACGGCGAGGTGCCGGGCGCGCTCCGCAGCGGCACCCTCCCGTGCGCCGACGACGAGGTTCCGCCGACGACCGAGCCGACTGCGGAGCCGACG
>JAUNRP010000084.1 GCA_030544165.1 bacterium | reverse complement strand
TGGAACGCGGACGTGGACCGCCTGGCGGAGGTCTCCGGCCAGGACACCGGCTCCTACGAGGGCTGGGTGGCCGCCATGGAGAACCGCCGGGCCTTCTTCAAGGAGCGCGGCGCCGTGTCCACGGACCACTCCCACGCGGACCCGGGCGCGGAGAAGCTGGACCCGGAGACGGCCGGACGCCTCTACTCCGAGGCCCGCGCGGGCACCATCTCCGAAGAGGATGCCACGCGCCTGCGCAAGGACTTCGTGTTCCAGCAGGCCCGCATGGCCTCCGAGGACGGGCTCGTGATGACCCTCCACCCGGCGGTGGCCCGCAACCACCACGGCCCCACGTTCGAGAGGTTCGGCGCGGACGTGGGTGCGGACTTCCCCATCGCGGTGGAGTTCGTCAACAACCTGAAGCCCATGCTCAACGCGTTCGGCACCCACCCGAACTTCCAGCTCGTGCTGTTCACCATGGACGAGGACGTCTACAGCCGGGAGCTCGGCCCCATGGCCTCCTTCTACCCGAGCGTCTACGTGGGCGCCCCGTGGTGGATGCTCGATGCCCCGGACGCCGCCCGCCGCTACCGCCACCTGGTCACCGAGACCTGCGGGTTCGGCAAGACCTCCGGCATGATCGATGACACCCGCGCACTGCTCTCGATCCCCGCCCGCCATGACATGGCCCGCCGCGTGGACTGCGGCTACCTGGCCGAACTCGTGGCCGACCACTCGCTCGCCATGGACGAGGCCATGGAGACCGCGCACGATCTCGTTGTCCGCCAACCGAAGAGGGCTTTCAAGCTATGAGCACGTTCACCCGCGAGAACCACGGCCGCCCCGCGGCTCCCGTCCGGATCGTCCACATGGGCCTCGGCAACTTCACCCGCGCCCACCAGGCGTACTACACGGAGAACGCGCCGGACGCCGCCGAGTGGGGGATCGCCGCCTTCACCGGCCGCCGCCCCGATCAGGCCCGGGCACTCGCCCCCCAGGACGGCCTCTACACCCTGATCGTGCGCGGCTCCGAGGGCACCTCCTACGAGGTCATCTCCGCCATCTCCCGCGCCCACACGTCCGACGACGCCGAGGCGTTGCGCGGGTACTTCGCCTCACCAGAGCTCGCCATCCTCACGTCCACCGTCACCGAGGCCGGCTACATGCGCGCCGCTGATGGCTCGCTGGATTCCGGGAACGCCGACGTCGCCGCAGACATCGAGGCGCTCCGCGCCGATCCACTCGCGGAGGTGAGCACCTTCCCGGGGAAGGTCGTGGCCGGACTCCTCGCCCGGCGGGCCGCCGGAGCGGGCGCCATGACCATCCTGCCGTGTGACAACCTCCCCGAGAACGGCCCTGCCGTGCGCCGGGTGGTCACGGACCTCGCCGCCGCGGTGGACCAGGGCCTCCCGGGCTGGATCGATGAGAACGTCTCGTTCGCCACCTGCATGGTGGACCGCATCACGCCCGCCACCACGGACGAGGACCGCTCCGAGGTGGCTCGCGAGATGGGGTACGACGACGCCTCCCCAGTTCCCACGGAGGCCTTCAGCGAGTGGGTGGTGGCGGGGGACTTCCCCGCCGGCCGGCCCCGCTGGGAGGACGCGGGCGTCGCGATCGTGGAGGATGTGACCCCGTTCGAGGAGCGCAAGCTCTGGATGCTCAACGGCTCCCACTCCCTCCTGGCCTACGCCGCCACCATCCGCGGGTTCGAGACCGTGGGCGAGGCGATCATGGACCCGGAGGTCCGCGGCTGGGTGAACGAGTGGTGGGACGTGGCCGGGGAGCACCTGGAGGTGGAGTCCGAGGAGTACCGGGCGGCCCTGCTGGACCGGTTCGAGAACCCGAACATCCGCCACCTGCTCGCCCAGATCGCCGCAGACGGCTCTCAGAAGATACCGGTGCGGATCGTCCCCGCGCTGCGCGAGGAGATCGCCGCGGGCCGCGTACCTGACGGCCCCATCCGTGCGATCGCCGCGTGGGTCCAGCACCTGCGCGGCCACGGTGCGCCGGTGAAGGACGCGCAGGAGGACCTGGTGAAGGGCCTCGTGGGCTCGGACCTCGATGAGACGATCGGCAACGTGCTCGAATTCCTCGGGGAGGATCTGGCCGCGAACACCGAGGTGGTGGACCGCGTGAAGGCCCTCGCCCTGGAGTTGGTGCCGGAGGAGTAGCCCCCGCGCCGGTCCGCGCCGGGCCCTACCGCCTCGCCCCGTGCCGGGCCGCCCCGCGCTCCTACCGCTCCGGCAGTTTCGCCATGAGCTCGAACCCGTCCGGCGCCTCGAGGAACGGCACCGGGCGGTCCAACTCATCCTCCACCGGGGTGTCCGGGTGGTACAGCTCATCGAACGTGCCGTGGGCCAGGAACTGCTCGGTGGGGTTGAGCTGGCGGATGAGGATCGCCCGCACGTGTTCGGGGTGCTCGCGCGCCATCTCGCGGTAGAGCATCGGATCGTGCTGGCCGTCGTCGCCCACGAGGATCCACTTGATCTTGGGGAACTCGATGGCGAGGCGCCGCATCTGGGTGCGCTTGTGCTCCTGGCCCGAGCGGAACCAGCCGGTGTTGGTGGGTCCCCAGTCGGTCATCAGCATGGGGCCGTCCGGGTACTTGTTGGCCTGCAGGAACCGGGTGAGCGTGGGCACCACGTTCCACGCCCCGGTGGAGAGGTAGAACACGGGCATCCCCGGGTGGCGGTCCTGAAGCTCGCGGTACAGCTCCGCCATCCCCTGGACCGGCTGGCGGGTGGCCGTGTGCTTGACGAACGTGTTCCACGCCGCGATGAACGCACGCGGCAGGTACGTGACCATCACCGTGTCATCGATGTCCGAGATCAGCCCGTACTTCACATCGGGAGCCAGGATGTTCACGGGCGCCTCCGCAACATCCCCGGAGATGGCCCGGATGGTGACGTCCTGCCATCCCGGCTCCAGCCCGTGCTTGCGGATCACCACATCGATGTAGCCCGAGCGGTCGGACTTGGTCTGGATCGTCACCCCACCCGCCGTGATCTCCACGGGCAGCATCCCCACGTAGGTTCCGGCGAAGGACCGCCAGCCCCTCTGCCCCTCGAGGCGCCCCTCGCGGGTGCGGTCCGTGGCCTCCTTGGTGGGATCGTGCATCACCGTCCGGGCGAGCACGCGAACGAACCTGCTCGAGCCGTAGCCGGTGAACGGGATGATGGTGGGGACCTGGCCGGCCTCGCGTAATCGGGGAATCATCCGCCGGTTGATCGCGTCCTCGATGCGTGCGCCGGGAGACAAGACCATGCGCTCCAGCCTAGACGCTCCCGCTCACCCCCCGCCTCCGACGACGGAACCATCCCCCGTCCCCGCCTCGCCGTACGTCACCCTCACCCGACGACGGAACCCGGGCCGCCGCCGTCGTCCCACCTCCACCGCACCCGGGACGCGAAACCGCCCGGCCCCTGACGGGACCGGGCGGTGACGACGGGTGATCACACCTCGCGCGGCGGGAGCTCCGTCTCGGACTCGACGGTGCGGGTGCCGGCGTTGTCCTGCACCACGGTGGAGGAACGGGCGGAGCGGCCCATCATGGTCTGGACCAGGCCGATCAGGAATGCCACGGCACCGGCGGCCATGAGGATGTAGCCGATCATGGTGAGGTCCACGCCCTCGATCATGTCCGATACGGCGAAGCTCAGGATGGCGCCGATGACGGCGAGAACAATTCCGAGTCCGATCATGGGTCTTCCTCTCGTCTGACTGCGTTACTTCCCAAGTTTCGGGGCGGGTGTGACACCGCGCAACCGGAGGGAATCCGTGCGTTCCCGCGGCGGGTGCCGGACAATGGTGGTCCAGCCACACGGCGGAGTGGCCGGTAGCACGCCACCTCCGCACCCGAGAGGAGCGTATGCGAGACCACCGAAGCCTTGCGGCCACCACGGCCCTCCTCCTTGGATGCGCGGCCCTGGCGGGACCGGCGGCCGCGGGAACCCGGGACGTGGCCACCACACCGCCGCCGGGGGAGGAGGCGCCCCGCGTGGTGCTCCTCTTCGATGCCTCGGGCTCGATGAACGGCCCCGATCCCTCCGGCGTCACCAAGCTCGAGGCCGCCAAGCAGGCCCTCACCACCGCGCTGGGCTCCCTCCCGCCCACCGCCGAGGTGGGACTGCGCGTCTACGGCGCCACGGTTCCGGGCGACGTGCCCACGCCCGAGGCGTGCGCGGACACCCAACTGGTCCACCCCATCAGCCCCCTGGACACGGATTCCCTCACCGCGGCCATCGCCTCGTTCGAGGCCGTGGGCGAGACGCCGATCGCCTACTCGATCCTGCAGGCCGCCGAGGACCTCGGGGATTCCGGGAAGCGCCACATCATCCTCGTCTCGGACGGCGAGGAGCGGTGCACCCCCGATCCGTGCGGGGAGGTGGCGGCGCTCGCCGGATCCGGGATCGACCTCCAGATCGACACGGTGGGCTTCGCCGTGAACCAGACCGCGCGGGAGCAGCTCCAGTGCATCGCCCATGTGGGCAACGGCTCGTACTACGAGGCCGCCAACGCGGACTCCCTCTCCTCCGCCCTCGTCACGCTCTCCACCCGCACCGCGAGGCCGTTCGCGGTGCAGGGACTGCCCGTGACCGGGACCCCGGAGCCGGGCGTGGCGCCCACCCTCACGGCCGGCCAGTACACGGACGAGTTCGTCTCCTCCGCCGCCGAGGAGGTGGTGCGCCACTACCGGATCGAGCGGACCATCCCCGGCTCCACCCTCCGGGCCTCCACCCTTGCCCGCCTCCCGCGGGCGGAGTTCCAATCCGGCGGGCTGAGGCGAGGAACCTGGAGCTTCACCCTGCGCACCGAGGGCGGCACGGAGTGCGATACCTCCACGGACTTCGGCTCGGACCTGCGGGAGTTCGGGGTGCTCGTCAATGCGACCCTCCTCTCGCTCCCGCTCGATCCACTGGACGACCGCCCCACCCCGGTCAGGACCGAGTGCGCCGAGGCGGACGCCCTCACACTCGAGGTGAGGCGCGGGGCCGGGGAGGACGCCACCACGCCGCTCGAACTGCGCGTGATTGAGGAGCCTCCGGTGGTGAACCTCGATGAGCTCCCCGCCGGAGTGGAGGAGGTGCCGATGGGGAACGAGGCCGAGCTGGCCGCCCAGTTCCCCGCGCCCGCCGGGGAGCCCACCCCGGTGATCGGGGGGAGTTCCTTCAACGATGCCCTCCCCATCACCCCCGGGTTCTACGAGACGGAGCTCGTGTTCGGTGAGATGGCCTTCTTCACCGCTCCCCTGGACTGGGGCCAGGGCGGCGTCTTCGCCATTCGCGGGCCGGATGTGGACCACGCGCCCCTCGCACTCCTCGAGGAGAACGACTACCTGGCCATCGCCGGGAACGTCTACGCCCCCGATTTCAGCCAGATGGACTCACAGGAATTCTGGAACTCATCCACCTACTACGTGAGCCACGCCGGACTGAGCGCAGAGCCCAGCAACCAGGACATCAACCAGATCCCGGAGATCCGGTACCGGAACCGGTGGGACTCACCCGCCATGTTCAACCAGCGCAGCCAGGGCTTCTCCCTGGCGGGGGACTACTACTTCGCCGTCACCCTCTCAGCCCGCACCGACCAACTGGTGGGTGTCCCCATCCCCGTCCGCTTCAGCCTGGACGTCACCGGCGAGCCGGCCGGTGCGCCCGAGTTCGCGGACCCCGATGCGGCGACGCCGGAGCCCACCGAGTCCGTCTCCGAGCCCGGGCCGGAGGAGGCTGCCACGGAGGCTCCCCCACCCAGCCCCAGCGCTGAGGTGACGGCGGGGGCCGAGGAGGGCACGCCGTCGGGGGAGGAGGCCCCAGTGGGGGAGGAGCCGACGCCTGCCGGTGGTGAGGTGGACGACGGCGGAGCTCCCGTTGGCCTGATCGCCGGCGGTCTCGCTCTTGTTGCGGTGGTGGCGGCGGGCGCGTTCCTGCTCGGGCGGCGCGGCCGCTCCTGACCTCAGGCGCCGATGGCCTCGGCCACGCCCGGGATGCGCTCGCAGTAGGTCTCGAAGAGGCTGCGGGCCACCTCGAGCGAGTCCACCAGCGGGTGGATGGCGAACGCGCGGAGGGCTGCCACGGGGTCCTTGTGCTGGGTGGCGCGCAGGAGGAGTTCGTCGCAGGCGCGGACCTGCACCATGAGGCCGGCGAACTCGCTGTGGAAGCGCTCCACGGCGTAGGCGGTCACGTAGTTGAGGCCCACGGCGCAGCTCACCTCCACCACCGAGCGGCGGGAGAGCTGGCGGATCAGGCGGCCGGTGCCGGGGGTGTTCTGGATGTTGAGGACCATCCGGGTGGGGGCGTCCGCGCCCGCGAGGGTGCGCATGAGCTTCAGGGCCACCTCCTGGTAGCCGCCGAGCCCGATCTCGTGGGAGGTGCGGCGGGTGGCCGGATCCTCGCGGGTCTCTGCGCCGTAGGTCTCCTCCCGCTCGGTGAGCGCGGCCTCCCACAGCTCCAGGGCCCGCTCCGGCTCGGCGGTGGCGGCCTCGTAGAACCGGGCCTGGGAGTCAGCGATCTGGCGGCCGCGGGAGGTGCGGCCGGAGATGCGCTCCACGGCCTCGCGGGTGTGGAGGTAGTAGTAGAGGTACTCGTTGGGGAGGGAGCGGATGGAGCGGACGATGTCGAATCCGAGGAAGTTCGCCTCATCGAGCTGGCCGAGCAGCTCGTCGTTGTCCAGGACCTGCGCGAGGAGATCGGACTCGTGGCCGGTGGGGTCACCCTCGTGGTGGCCCCACACCCCGCGGAGCCAGCCGAGGTGGTTGATCCCCGCATAGTCGAAGCGGGTGACGGTGGCACCCGTGAGGTCCGCGATCCGGTTGATGAGGCCCACCGGGGTGTCACAGATCCCGATCACGCGGTCCCCGAGGGTCTCCCGCATGGCCTGCGTGATCACCCCCACCGGGTTGGTGAAGTTGATGGTCCACGCGTTGGGGGCGTGCTCCTTGATGGTCTCCGCCAGGCGGCGGGCCTCCGGGATGGTACGGAGGGTGTAGGCGAGGCCGCCCACGCCCACCGTCTCCTGGCCCAGCACGCCGTGCTCGAGGGCGATCTCCTCATCGAGCGCGCGGGACTCCGCGCCGCCCACCCGCATGGTGGAGAACACGAAATCGGCTCCGGTCACCGCCTCCACCAGGTCGGAGGCCACCGTGACGGAAGGGCCGCCGCCGGAAGGTGAGCCGGTGCTGCCAGCTTGGGCGTCGTCGTCGTCGAGGGATGGACGGAGCTGGGAGATGACGGTCTCGATCACGGCCACGTGGGCGGGCTCGGTGTCATAGAGCACGAGCTCGGTGATGAGGCCGTCGGGGTCCGCGGCGAGGGCTTTGAACATCTGGGGGGCGCGGAATCCTCCGCCGCCGATCATGCACAGTCGCATGGACCCAACGGTATCGCGCCGCCCGGCGGTGCGGGGGCGGCGGGGCCGGTGCCAGTAGCGTGGGGGGATGGATTCTGTGGGGCCCGGAGGGGCTGTGGAACCCGTGGAGGCGGGCGCGCCGCTGGACGTGTTCCTCCATGGGCCGCTGTTCTTCGACCTGGTGTTCACCGGGCTGGATTCGCTCCCGGTGCCGGGCACGGAGATCCACTCCCGCGGGATGGGTTCGCTGCCGGGGGGGATCGCGAACCTCGCGGTGGCCACGGCGCGGCTGGGTCTGCGGACGGGGCTGGCGGCCGGGTTCGGCAACGACGTGTACGGCGGCTGGTGCCGGGCCGTGCTGACGGAGGAGGGGGTGGACCTCACGCGGTCCCGGGTGGTGGAGCAGCACACCAACGTGACGGTCTCGATGAGCCACGGGGGTGACCGGGCGATGCTCACGCACGGGCACGAGTTGGCGGTGAGCGCGGATGAATTGATCGGTGTGCCGCCTGTGGCGCGGGCGGTGGTGACCGACCTGACCGGTTCGCGTGCTGCGCAGAGCTGGTGGCGTTCGGCTGCTGGTGCGGGGGCGTGGATCTTCGCGGACGTGGGCTGGGATGCGACGGGGGAGTGGTGCCCCAGCGTCTTGGAGCCGCTGGAGCACTGCCACGCGTTCGCGCCGAACGCTGCGGAGGCGATGGCGTTCACGCGGAGCGACTCTCCGGAGGCGGCGCTCGGCGTGCTGGGGGAGAGGGTGCCGCTCGCGGTTGTGACGCTGGGGGCGGATGGGGCGATCGCCCGGGACCGCGAGACGGGGGAGGAGGCCCGTTCTGCCGGGATACCGGTGGAACTGGTGGACCCCACGGGCGCGGGGGACAACTTC
>JAUNRP010000083.1:7130-8312 GCA_030544165.1 bacterium | reverse complement strand
ACTGGGTTCATCCTACGTTCGCGGGGTGACACGAACGACCACCCACACCGCACGGCGATGTTTCACGTGGAACGGGTTGCTCGGAGTTAGGCGTGGCGGGTGTTTATCGTGACCCTGCGGCACATCGGGTGTGGGCGTGCCGACACGAGGAACGGGTTGCGGCCGCTTGGCCAGGGTGAGTGTTCCACGTGAAACCCACGCGACCGCACGGTCTCGCTAGCGGGTGGTCCGTTTCACGTGAAACGTGGGGCACCAGGAACCAGAGACACATACCCGTTTCACGTGAAACGTCCGTCTGAATCGGCGGTACGGGAAAACTCAGTTTCACGTGGAACGGCCCCTGGTGTGCTTCGCACCATGGGCGCGGCATGGCTGCAGCGCTGCCCGGTGTGGCTCGAGAGTCATGTCGCCGTGGCTGAAACCGCCAGACGGGGGGTGGAGCCCTACCGGGCGAGCTGGAGCTCGACCACCCTTGTGACCTCGCCGTCCAGCGGGGAACGGAGCTCGTGCAGGCGCGAGTTCTCGATCCGATACTTCCGGAACAGCTTCCGGGCCGCGGCGATCTCCTCGACGGCCCTCTCTCCCTTGAGCGCGAGCACCCGCCCGCCGCGCGCAGCCAGCGGTACGGTCCAGGGTATGAGCTTGTCCAACCGGGCCACCGCCCGAGCGGTCACCACGTCAGCGCGGACCTCGCCCACCAGATCTTCGGCCCTCGCGTTGAGCACGCGGGCATTCTCCAGGCCGAGGTCCTCCACCACCTCGCCGAGCCACTGGGCCCGTCGCTCCATCGGTTCGATCAGCGTCACCGCCACGTCCGGCCGCGTCGCGGCGATCACCACGCCTGGCAGGCCCGCGCCCGAACCCACGTCAGCAACCGTGACCCCCTCGCCAATGAGCGGGTTCACTACCAGGCAGTTCACGAGGTGCCGCGACCAGAGCCGGGGGAGTTCGCGCGGTCCGATGAGACCGCGCACCTCACCTTCCGCTACCAGTAGTTCTGCATATCGCAGAAGCCGGGCGGTGCCCTGTGCGGATCCCACGAGTTCCCAGACCTCGTCAGGAAACGTGCTGGGATCCTCCAGTGCTACGCCCGGCTCCTCGATCGACATCCCTGCTACTACTTGTCCTCATCAGAGGCGTCAGCATCCTCGAGCGCGCTCTCGGCCTCATCGGACCCGGCCT
>JAUNRP010000083.1:0-7120 GCA_030544165.1 bacterium | reverse complement strand
GGGCATCCACAGCGGACACCTCCTCGGCCGCCTCCTCGGCCGTGTCCTCGTCAGCATCAACGTCCTCATCGCCGTCGAGCTCCACGATCTCGGGGACGAGGTGGTCACCCACCTCCTTGTGCGAGTCGGGCGCCGCCTGCGCGTCGCTCGGGGGAGCGACCATCTCGTCAGAATCAGCGGTCTCGTCAGCGCTCTCCGCGGAGTGCTCCTCGGACGCGGTCTCTCCGGACCCCGCGCCCCGTCGGCCGGCATGACCACCACGCGGCGGTTGGGCTCGGCGCCCTCCGACTCGGAGACGAGGCCGGCGGCCTTGACCGTGTCGTGCACCACCTTGCGCTCGAACGGGTTCATGGACTTCATCCGTGCGGGCTCGCCGGTGCGTTCCACCTCGGCAATCACCTCGCGGGCGAGCTCGGCCAGATCGTCCCGGACGTCGGCACGGTAGCCCGCCACATCGAGCATGAGGCGCGAGCGCTCTCCCGTCTTGGCCTGCACGGCGAGGCGGGTGAGCTCCTGGAGGGCATCGAGCACACGGCCGTTCTCGCCCACGAGGCGCTTCAGCCAGCGGTCCCCGAACTCCTCGGACACGATCTCCACGGCGGCGCGGCCGTTCTCCACATCGATATCGATATCGCCATCGAGATCGCAGATGTCGAGGAGCTCCTCGAGGTAGTCGGCGGCGATATCTCCCTCTTCCTCGAGGCGGGAGAGGGTGGACTTGTTCTCAGTCATTTCGGTGTCTCCTTAACGGTCCCAGGGTTCCCACCGCGGCTGCTCCGCGCAGGGATACCCTGTGGGGGTATATCGGGGTAGGTGGCGAACTGTCCCTACCGGTCCTTGTCGTAACGGCCCTTGGCCTCTTCCACGCGCCGCTTCTCCGCGGCCTTGCGCTTGTCACGGGCGGCCTTGTGCTCTGCGGCGCGCTGCTCGTAGCGGCGCTGCGCGCGCTCCGCGTCCGTCAGGCCGTCCTTGCCGCGCACCTCGTCCTCGATATCTTCGTCCGCCGAGTCCTCGACCTCGACCACGGCCTCCTCGGCCTCCTCAGCAGCCGCCTCAAGGGGAGCCGTGGGGTTCACGCCCTTCTTCTTGGCGCGGTTCTTGCCCATCGGCTGGACGCGCTGGCCCTGCGGCTGGACCTCCTCCGGCGCCGCGATGTCATCCTCCTCCGGCGGAAGGCCCTTCTTGGCGCGCTTCGCGGCATCGCGGGCCTGCTTGGCCTTGTAGGCCTCGGAGCCGGGGGCCGGCTGGCGGCGGATCGTGTACATCTGCTGGCCGATGGCCCAGAAGTTGGAGACGGTCCAGTAGACCAGGAGGCCCATCTGGAACATGGTGCCGGTGAACACGAAGATCAGCGGCATGAAGTACATCATCATCTTCTGCTGCCGGAACATCGGGTTGTCCATGGCGGAGGCCGGCATGTTCTTCATGGTCAACTGACGCATGGAGAGGAACTGCGAACCGGCCATCACGATGATGAGGATCACGGCCACGATCCGGATGGTGAGCTCATCCCCGGGGAACTGGCCCGCGGTGTTGAATGCCGAGGCCAGGGGAGCGCCGAACACCTTGGAACGGTTGGCTGCATCGGCCAGTTCCGCGTTCAGCGGGCCGAGCGAGGCCACGATCTCCCCGCCCTTCCGGTAGGTCCCCTCCGCGAGGGGCGGCAGGGCCCGGAGCACGTTGAACAGGCCGATGAAGATCGGCATCTGCGCCAGCAGCGGGAGGCAGGAGGCCATCGGGTTGGCGTTGTGCTTCTTGTAGAGCGCCATCATCTCCTGCTGCTGCGCCTGGCGGCTCACAGGATCCTTCTTGCCCTTGTACTTCTTCTGCAGCGCCTGCAGGTCCGGCTGCATCAACTGCATGCCGCGCGAGGCTTTGATCTGCCGGAAGAACAGCGGCATGATCAGGATTCGGATCACGATCGTGAGGCCCACGATCGCGAGCGGCCAGGCCGGACCGGGGCCGCTGCCGAAGATCGGCTCGAGGAGGTTGTGGATCGTCACCAGGATCCACGCGATCGGCACCTCGATGATGCTCATGATGTCCATCAGGGTCTCTGCTTCCCAGTAGGAGTGTGTGGGTGGCTGTGGGGGTGCCTCGCGGCCGCCTCCCCGGCGGCAGGTGAGGCGACCGACGCAACGGGAGCTCCGTCGTCGGGAGAATCGGGAGAATCAGACGGGTCCGGCGGAATGGGGACCTCGAGCGTGGAGCCGGGCGGGAAGTCCACG
The DNA here is from genome assembly GCA_030544165.1 of bacterium. Lineage (GTDB taxonomy): Bacteria > Actinomycetota > Actinomycetes > Actinomycetales > Actinomycetaceae > JAAZBW01. The sequence goes on along the minus strand of JAUNRP010000083.1, from coordinate 4,892 downwards.
CCGCCCGAGGACCACGGGTTGCAGCGGAGGATGCGCCAGATTGCAAGGCCGGCGCCGCGGAAGAATCCCTGCACCTTGATGGCCTCGATCGCGTAGGCGGAGCAGGAGGGGTAGTACTTGCAGCTCGGGGCGAGCCAGGGGGAGATGGCCTGTTGGTAGAACCTCACGAGGCCGATTCCGAGCCACTGCAGGGGGTTCATCATCGCCGCGCCTTCCGCGCAGCGGCGCCCAGCCCCGCATCGAGATCGCGTCCGAGCACGTCAGATCCGGCATCGGAGGCAGCGGGAAGAGCACGCACGACGATTCGGGCACCTGCCGGCAAATCGTTCACCCTCTCCCGCATCAGGTGGCGCAGCTGCCGCTGCACCCGGTGACGGCGGACCGAATTCCCCACCGCCTTGGAAACCACGAACCCCACCAAGGGAAATCCCTCGGTGAGGTCCACGTTCAGGTGCACCACGAGGGTGCCTCCGCCGCCGCGCACTCCGCCACGCACGGTCTCGGTGAAGTCACCGGAGCGGCGCATGCGGTTGCGCGCTGACAGCATCAGGCGGTGAGAGTCTTGCGGCCCTTGGTCCGGCGAGCGTTGACAATCGCGCGGCCTGCACGGGTGCGCATCCGCAGACGGAAGCCGTGGACCCGCGCACGGCGCCGGTTGTTCGGCTGGTAGGTCCGCTTGCTCATGATTCTTCTCCAAACGTCTCAGTAAAGCGTGGCCGCTACGCCAGGTTCAGGGCCCGATCGCACGCGCGAAGGGACCGTTGTCGCGGCCTGACAACGGTACGAGACCCCGTCACCCCCGGTCAACCGCGCCCGTGCGTAAGGTCCGTCACGGTCCGCGGTGTTCTGCTGGTCTGTGGCTGGCTCCCCCTGCCCGACGACGGGGCAAACCGTTCACCTTTTCAGGGTAGCCTCGCCCCTCGGGCATGGCGTAGTGAAGGTTGTGTGAAGTGTGGCTCAATGTGACCCGCGCTCGCCGTGGCGGATTGACAATGGATGTTCGGCGGTCCTGAGGCTCCAGCGCTGGGGCTATCATGGTGGGCACCCTGATCCCACATCCTGTGGATAAACCTGTGCAGTTGAGCTGTTCTTTGGAAGGATTTTGAGCGTGGCAGAGACCGATTTGACCGATCTGTGGTCCCAGGTCATCTCTTCTCTGTCCACCCGGGACGATCTCAGCCAGATGGACCTCGCGTTCGTGAAGCTGGCGAGGCCGCTCGGGATCATCGATGGAACGCTCCTGATCGCCGTGCCCTCGCCCATGGTGAAGGACCGCATGGAGACGCGGATGCGCGCCGCCTTCCTGGAGACGCTGCTCGCAGCGCCGGGGGAGGAGGTCCAGCGGTTCGCCGTCACGGTGGACAGTTCGCTGGAGGACTCCGTGGGTGAGGTGGAGATTGGTGAGCCGGCAGCGGGGGGAGGCGCCGCCGTCGAGGAATCGGAGCCCTCTCCCGCCTCGGTGACGCCGCACCCGGCGGGCCCCAGCCGAACGCCGGTGCGGCCCGGGCGTCCCACGCCGTTGGAGGCGGACCCGGCGCGGCTGAACCCCAAGTACACGTTCGAGACGTTCGTGATCGGGCCGTCCAACCGGTTCGCCAACGCGGCGGCGCGGGCCGTGGCGGAGGCCCCGGCCAAGGCCTACAACCCGCTGTTCATCTACGGCGGTTCGGGGCTGGGCAAGACGCACCTGCTGCACGCGATCGGGCACTACGCGCGGAACCTGATGCCGGACATGCGCGTGCGCTACGTGAACTCGGAGGAGTTCACCAACGATTTCATCAACTCCATCCGGGATGACAAGGCGGAGAACTTCCAGCGCCGCTACCGCAACGTGGATGTGCTGCTGATCGATGACATCCAGTTCCTGGGCGGCAAGGAGCAGACGGTGGAGGAGTTCTTCCACACGTTCAACTCGCTCCACAACGATCAGAAGCAGGTGGTGATCACATCCGATACTCCGCCCAAGAAGCTGCAGGGCTTCGAGGAGCGGCTGGTCTCGCGGTTCGAGTGGGGGCTCCTGACCGATGTGCAGCCGCCGGACCTGGAGACCCGGATCGCGATCCTGCGGAAGAAGGCACAGGCGGAGAACCTGAAGGCCACGGACGAGGTGTTGTCCTTCATTGCCTCGCGGATCTCCACGAACATTCGCGAGCTCGAGGGTGCGTTGATCCGTGTCACGGCGTTCGCGAACCTCAACCGGCAGCCCGTGGAGCTCTCCCTGGCGGAGCTGGTGCTGCGGGACCTGGTCACGGACGCGGACCTCCAGGAGATCACCCCGGCGCTGATCATGAAGGAGACCTCCGAGTACTTCTCCATCTCCGTGGAGACGCTGTGCGCGGCGGACCGCTCCCGGGTCACTGCCTCCGCCCGGCAGATCGCGATGTACCTGTGCCGGGAGCTCACGGAGTTGTCGCTGCCGAAGATCGGGCAGACGTTCGGCGGCCGCGACCACACCACGGTGATGTACGCGTACCGCAAGATCGCGCAGCAGATGAGCGAGAAGCGGGCGATCTACAACCAGGTGCAAGAGCTGACCAGCCGGATCAAGCAGCACGCGAGGAACTCCACGAAGTAGGAGGTCCGGGCTCTCGCGCACTCTCCTTCCCTCTCTCCTTCCCGCGAGGTGCTCGGGAATCCTCACAGATGCCCCTGTGACATCACGCGTCCACTGTGAGGAATTCCGAGCACCTTCTGGTGGGAGGGCCCGGGGGGCCCGGGGAACCACTCACTCACAGGGGCTGTGAATTGCCCGTGCACAGCAGCCCACACCCTGTGGACTACTCCGTGTAGTTCTCCGGAGCTCGAACCACACGTCCTACGCCGCTCACATGCTTCGTGTGATTCGTTCGCACAGAATTCACAATCCCCTCACAGCCCATAAACCCGAAATCTGGCCGCAAACCACGAATCTCCACAGTTTCCCCAAGCGCTACTACGAAGATGACCTATCTCTATGGAGGAAATTCAATCCACCAGCATGGGGAGAACCGCGAAGGGCGGGGGCGCGGGAGTATCGCGGAGACCTCACGCGGGGCTGGAGCCGAGAGAATCGCAGAGGGCTGGCGCAGGGCCGGTCAGGGGATAGTCGCACCGGCCCGGTGCGGGGGGAGGGGACCACAAGTCGGAGCCACAAGCACGCGGCGCGGGACACACTCACCTGCGGTCACCCCCTCTTTCCCCATCCACACCCGAGCCCACACGCGCAGCCCCGATTCGTGACATTCTTAGTGCAGAAGAATCACAGCCCACACGGCCGTCGGCGTGTGCGCGTGGAACCTCAAGCAAGAGAAGAGCGAGAACACGTGAAGTTTCGAGTAGACCGGGATGTCCTGGCCGAGGCCGTCGCCTGGACGGCCCGCTCCCTGCCCACCCGCCCCGCAGTCCCGGTGCTCTCGGGAATCCTCCTGGAGGCCGGGGATGACGGAACGCTGACGATCTCGAGCTTCGATTATGAGGTCTCCGCCCGCTGCGAGGTCCCCGCCACCGTCTCCACGGCAGGCATCGCGGTGGTCCAGGGCCGGATGCTCGCAGACATCGCCAAGGCGCTTCCGCCCAAGCCGGTGGACGTGGAACTCGATGGCACCCGGATCACCGTCACCTGCGGCGCCTCCCGCTTCACCCTCCACACCATGCCGGTGGACGACTACCCGGCCCTCCCCGAACTCCCGCAGCTCGCCGGATCCGTGGACTCCCACGTATTTCAGGAGGCCGTGATGCAGGTGACCACCGCCGCCTCGCGCGATGCCACCCTGCCCCTGCTCACCGGCGTGCGCATCGAGATCGAGGGCGATTCCATGACCCTCATGGCCACGGACCGCTACCGCCTCTCCATGAAGGAGGTCTCCTGGACCCCGCAGCGGCCGGGCGCCTCCGAGGTGGCACTGGTCAGCGCCCGCACCCTCATCGATGTGGCCAAGTCCATGACCGCCGGGGAGAAGGTGGACATCGCCCTGGATTCGGAGGGCGGCAAGCAGATCATCGGCTTCGACGCCGGCGGCAAGGCCACCACCTCCCAGCTCATCGAGGGCGCCTACCCTCCGGTGCGCCGCCTGTTCCCGGACGCAACTCCCACGCACGCCGTCGTGAAGACTGCGGACCTGATCGAGGCGGCACGGCGCGTCTCGCTGGTAGCCGAGCGCAACACCCCCATCCGCCTCACCTTCACCGAGGGAATGGTGACGCTCGAGGCCGGCCAGGGGGACGACGCCCAGGCGTCCGAGGCCATCGAGTCCACCCTCACGGGCGAGGACATCACCACGGCGTTCAACCCCCACCTGTTCCTGGACGGCCTGACCTCCATGGGCACCGAGTGGGTGCGCCTCGGGTTCACGCACCCGGCCAAGCCCGTGCTCATGTCCGGCCTGAAGAGCGAGAACGCGGAGGACCAGGAGGACTTCCTGTACCTCCTCATGCCGAACCGGTTCGTCTCCTAGCCCGCGTCCGCGCCGCACCGCCGAAGGAAGGATGAGCATGCACCTCGGAATGATCGGACTCGGCCGCATGGGCGGCAACATGGCCGAGCGCCTGCGCGCCGCCGGCCACACCGTGGTGGGCTACGACCGCAACCCCGAGATCACGGACGTCTCCTCCCTCGAGGAACTCGCCGCCGCCCTCCCCACCCCGCGCGCGGTCTGGGTGATGGTCCCCGCCGGCGAGATCACGCGCACCACGGTCCGGGAACTCGCCGGGATCCTGGGGCCGGGTGACATCGTGATCGACGGCGGGAACTCCCGTTTCTCCGACGACGCCCCCAACGCCGCGCTACTCGCCGAGCGGGGGGTCGGGTACGTGGATGTGGGCGTGTCCGGCGGCGTCTGGGGCCGGGAGAACGGCTACGGCCTGATGGCCGGGGGTTCGGACGAGGACATCGCCACCCTGATGCCGATCTTCGA
>JAUNRP010000082.1 GCA_030544165.1 bacterium | reverse complement strand
AACCCCTGCTACACGCAGATCCACCCCACCTGCATCCCGCAGGCCGGGGAGTACCAGTCCAAGCTCACGCTCATGTCCGAGTCCCTCCGTAACGACGGGCGCATCTGGGTGCCCAAGAACGCCGAGGACTGCGACAAGGACCCGCGCGAGATCCCGGAGGAGGCGCGCGACTACTACCTCGAGCGGATCTACCCGGCGTTCGGCAACCTGGTCCCGCGTGACATCGCCTCCCGGCAGGCGAAGAACATGTGTGACGAGGGGCGCGGGGTTGGCCCCGTGGTGGGCGATTCCGGCCGCCGCGGCGTGTACCTGGACTTCGCGGACGCGATCAGCCGCATGGGGAAGGCGAAGGTGGCCGAGAAGTACGGCAACCTCTTCGACATGTACGCCCGGATCACCGGTGAGGATCCGTACGAGGTGCCGATGCGCATCTACCCGGCGGTCCACTACACGATGGGTGGCCTCTGGGTGGACTACGATCTCATGTCCACCATCACCGGCCTGTACGTGGCCGGTGAGGCCAACTTCTCCGACCACGGTGCCAACCGCCTGGGCGCCTCGGCGCTGATGCAGGGCCTCGCGGACGGCTACTTCGTGCTGCCGGCCACGATCTCCCAGTACCTCTCCGCCGGACCGTTCGAGAAGATCCCGGAGGACCACCCGGCCGTGGTGGAGGCCCGGCAGTCCGTGGAGGAGCGGATCGAGAAGTTCCTCTCCCTGGACGGGACCCACACGGTGGACTACTTCCACAAGCGCCTCGGCCACATCATGTGGGAGAAGTGCGGAATGGAGCGCACGGCGGAGGGCCTCAAGGAGGCGATCTCCGAGATCCGGGCGCTGCGGGAGCAGTTCTGGACGGACGTCAAGGTGGTCACCAAGGCCACGGACCGCAACCAGGAGCTCGAGAAGGCCGGCCGCGTGGCCGACTTCCTGGAGCTCGGGGAGCTCATGTGCGTGGACGCCCTCCACCGCGAGGAATCGTGCGGTGGCCACTTCCGCGCCGAGCACCAGACCCCCGAGGGTGAGGCCCTGCGCCACGACGACGAGTTCGCCTACGTTGCGGCGTGGGAGTTCACGGGCGCGGGCGAGGCCCCGGTGCTCCACAAGGAGGACCTCGTGTACGAGTACATCGAGATGAAGCAGAGGGACTACAAGTGAAGGTCACGCTCAACGTTTGGCGTCAGCCCGGGCCCGATGCTCCGGGGAAGATGGTCGCGTACGAACTCGTGGGGATCTCGGACCACATGTCCTTCCTCGAGATGCTCGACGTGCTCAACGAGGAACTCTCGGCACGCGGCGAGGACCCGGTGGAGTTCGACTCCGACTGCCGTGAGGGCATCTGCGGCATGTGCGGCCTCGTGATCAACGGGATCGCTCACGGCCCGGAGGTCACCACCACCTGCCAGCTCCACATGCGCTCGTTCAAGGATGGGGACACCATCACGATCGAGCCGTGGCGGGCCAAGGGCTTCCCGGTGATCAAGGACCTCGTGGTGGACCGCACCGCGCTGGACCGGATCGTGGCGGCCGGTGGCTACATCTCCGTGAACACCGGATCCGCACAGGATGCGAACTCCACGCTCATCCCCAAGCCGGATGCCGACCGCTCCTTCACCGCGGCGGCCTGCATCGGCTGCGGCGCGTGCGTGGCGGCGTGCCCGAACGCCTCCGCCATGTTCTTCACCGCGGCCAAGGTGGTCCACCTGGGCATGCTCCCGCAGGGCCAGCCCGAGCGGCTCTCTCGTGTGGTGGACATGCTCAACCAGCAGGACGCCGAGGGCTTCGGCGGCTGCCAGAACGTGGGCGAGTGCGCGGCCGTGTGCCCCAAGGAGATCCCGCTCGACGTGATCTCGCAGCTCAACGCCGATCTGGCCCGTTCGTGGCGGAAGAGCGGCTGATTTCCTGACTGAAGAAGGCGAGAGGGGTGGCGGGATCTTCCTGCCGCCCCTCTCACCTTTCGTGGCTGTTCCCAGATGTCCTTGGAACCGGCGCGGGCAGCCGCTAGCGTCAGGAGGCAGAGACATCCGAGCAGGGAGGCATGCGTGACCTTCGACAAGTACGAGATCGACGCCGAGGCGGCTCTGGGCGCCATCAGGACCGCCTCGTCCCGGTTCGACGACATCCACGATCTGGACGGCGACATCAAGGCCAGCTTCGACGCGGCTGCGGCCACCATCGGAGAGGGCACGATCACCGCGGCCCTCAACTCCGCGTTCACCGATCACGTGGAGCCCATCTTCCGCTCCATGGTGTGGGCCGGCGCCAACCTCTTCGCGTGCGGGGAGACGATCGTTGCCACGTTCTCCGAGGCGGAGAATGCGCAGACGGACATTGCCAAGACCCAGAGCAGGGCGGTGGAGACGATGGAGGGTGCCGTGGACCAGATCGGCGCCGATCCGCCACCGGCCAGTGGCCTCGAAGAGGGCGGCGCCGGGTACGGCGGAGGAGGCGGCGGCGGAACTTCCGCCGGTGGCTGGGACGGGGGCCGCGGGAGCTCTTCCAGCGGCGGCGGAACGTACTCAGGGAGCTGGTGAGGTAGGCAATGGCAGGCACGTACATCCACTACATCACCCCCTCGGACTTCCTGAGGGAGCCGACGTTCGCCACCCAGGCGGGCACGGACGCGAAGGCGATCGACAAGCACTCCGTCACGGTGATGGAGGCCTACAAGGACACCGAGCAACTGTGGAAGGCGGTGGACCCCCACGTGAAGTTCCCGGGGGACTCGGCCCTCATCAAGGGTGTCACCACCCACGTGGAGCCCGAGGCCACGGCCATCTCCTCCAACGTCAAGGATGTGGCGGCGGCGATCACCACGTTCTCGGACGCGGTCACCAGCTTCAAGACCACCACCTACGATCCGCTGATCGCGGACGTGGAGGAGTTCAACGCGCTCCACATGTACGAGTACACCTACCAGGAGCGCCAGAATCACAACCGGGTGGACTTCAACATCGACGGCGGCGGCGTCCTGTTCCCGCAGAACCCGAAGCCTCCGCTGCCCACGGAGACCCGGACAGCCGCGAAGCGGAGCGCGCTCATCACCCGGCTGACGCGGGCCCAGCGTGAGTGGAAGACGATGGTGGAGGCGTGCGTCTCCGATATCGGCAAGGCGAAGAAGACTGGCTCCGGGAAGCACTGGGCCTCGCCCCTCCAGACAGGGGCGAAGCACACGAAGGCCTCCTGGGACTTCGTCAAGCACTGGATCGATGTGGGCGGCAAGTTCGGCAAGGCGGACGGCGGCAAGCTCATCTTCACGTTCTCCTCCGAACTGCCCTCCTTCGCGCAGTCGGTCAAGGGAGCCCTCCCGAAGTTCCTGAAGCCCAAGTCCCTCACCAACTGGATCGACAAGAAGTGGGGATCGGGACTCACCCCGTGGAACCAGAAGGGGTGGAGCGACGTCGGGGGCACGTTCGACCCGACTACCAACAAGTGGAACTTCAGCCACAACTACGCCCTGCCGTTCAATGTGGGACCCAAGGGCGAGAAGGTGCTCAACTGGTTCGACGACGCGGGCAAGAAGGTCAAGAAGATCACGGACAGCAAGGCCTTCAAGTTTGCCGACAAGGCGCTCACCGTGATCGACGTGGGCGTCACGTACTACGACTCGTACCAGACCAACTACAACGAGGCCCTCAAGGCGCAGCCCCACCTCTCGCCCGACGAGCTCCGCAGGGAGGCGGTCACCGGCGCCGCGATCGAGGGCACGTTCGAGGCCGGCGGAAAGCTCGTGGGTGGGGCGGTGGGCCGGGCCGCGGGCGCCGCGCTGGGCCAGGCCATCCTTCCCATCCCGGGTGTGGGAGCCGCCGTGGGCGGGTTCCTCGGCGGCCTTGCCGGGGAGAAACTCGGCGGAGCGCTCGGAAAGAGCGTCGGTGGTTTCGTGAACGACTGGCGCCGCGAGGGCTTCTCCAAGGCCGTGGACAACGTGGGAGAAGCCGCGTGGGAGGGCGTCAAGGACGCGGGCAAGAGTATTGTCGATGGGGTGGGCAAGGCTGTTACAGGATTCGGCAAGGTCACCAAACTCTTTGGGTGGGGGTAGGACGGAATGACGCAACGTGTGACGGGACTCAGCGCCCGGGTGGCCTTCGATGTGCCGGAGAACTGGATTGCCGAACAGAGCGACGTGCCGGAGGTGGAGTCCTTCACCTACCTCCCCGGCCCGCAGGGCTCCTTCGCCCCCAACGCGGTCCTCACCCTGAACGAGTACGAGGGCGGGATCTCGGAGTTCCTGGTCAAGGCCATGGACTCCATCCGGGGGGAACTCGAGGACGTGGTGTTCGTGGATGTGGCGCGCTGGACGCCCGCGTCGCGTGAGGACTCCGGCGTGGCGGGCGAGGGCCGCTCCATCTCCTACACGCACCGCTCCCCACGCACCGGGATGCGCCTGCGCGTGGATGAGTGGCTGCTCGTGGGAGACGGCCTGGCCGCCCAACTGACCACCACGGCCGGGATCGGGCAGTGGGGGATCTTCGGGCCCGTGTTCGCGGAGATCGCCCACACCCTGCGGTTCCTCGAGGGGGACCGGCTCCCGGAGTCCAACCCCATCCCGGAGACTGCGCGGGACGAACTCGCCAGCGAACTCGCCGGCACCGAACTCGAGCGTATCCACGGCCTGACCGAGCTCCAGCCCTTCCCCTACGAGGAGGGCCAGTGGATTCGGGGGGCTTCCGTGAAGCTGCTCGCGGACATGGCCGAGGGCCTCGAGGTGGGCTCCCTCATGGAGGAGGGGCTCGCCACCGAACTGGCGGAGCTCGGGGAACTCGGACTGATGGAGGGGACCTCGCTCACGGACGACGGCGTGGCGTTCGTGGCGTTCTTCGAATCCCCCAACGCCACCTTCCGCCTCACGCGATCCCGCGGAGACCACCAGGGGATCCTGCAGGCGTGGATCTTCACCGGAGCCGTGCTGATCTCCACCCATGGCGATCCCGAGGCGGGGGCGCCCTCGGACGAGTACGCCAACATCATGCTGGCGCCCGTCTCCGATCTCTCCACCCTGATCGCGAAGTGGGTGGGCCTCCAGCCCGCCTGGAGCTTCCCCGTGAGCCCGGACTCCTTCCCGGCCGAGCTGCTGGCCGAGCGGGAGAGTGCCCCCGAGGGGGCGGATGCCGCACTCCAGGCCGTCTGGGACCAGGAGTGGACCACGTGGGACATCCTCGCCTCCGGTCCCGAGACCGGAGTGGGGCCGTTCGGCTACCTGAACGCCGGACGCATGGGCCACTACCTGATCACCCCCAGCCAGGAGCACCTGACGTACCGGGCGGCCTCCGGCCGGCACGTGCTCGATACGCTGGAGGAGGTCATCCAGGCCACGCTCTACGGCAGGCTCGCCAGGGTGGGCTGAGCGCCGCAATACACTTGACCCCGTGAGTGAGCCGCTGGTCCTCGGGATCGAATCCACATGCGATGAGACGGGTTTCGCGCTGGTGCGCGGCCGCGAGCTCCTCGCGGACGTCACGGCCACGAGCATGGACGCCCACGAGCGGTTCGGCGGCATCATCCCGGAGATCGCCTCCCGCGCGCACCTGGAATCCTTCCTCCCCACCCTGGAGGCCGCGCTCGGTGCGGCGGGCGTGGAACTCGCGGACGTGGACGCGATCGCGGTGGCGGCCGGCCCGGGCCTGATCGGCCCCCTCACCGTGGGGACGGCCGGGGCCAAGGCCCTGGCGGTGGCCACCGGGAAACCGATCTATGGGGTGAACCACGTGATCGGACACGTGGCGGTGGACGAACTGGTCAACGGCCCATTCCCGGAGAGGTTCATCGCCCTCGTGGTCTCCGGAGGCCACTCGAGCCTGCTCTCCGTCACGGACATCGCCACCGGGGTGCGGGAGCTCGGCTCCACTCTCGACGACGCGGCCGGCGAGGCGTTCGACAAGGTGGGCCGCCTCCTCGGCCTGCCCTACCCCGGCGGCCCCCACATCGATCGGTTGGCCCGGATCGGCAACCCGGAGGCCATCGCGTTCCCGCGCGGCCTGAAGAACGTCAAGGACCCCGAGAGGTACCGCTACGACTTCTCCTTCTCCGGGTTGAAGACCGCCGTGGCCCGGTACGTGGAGTCCCTCGAGGCCCGGGGCGAGCCGCTGCCGGTGGAGGACATCGCCGCGTCCTTCTCGGAGGCCGTCAACGATGTGCTCACCCGCAAGGCGCTGGACGCCGCCGCCCACCACGGCGCGGACACGCTCGTGATCGGAGGCGGTTTCTCGGCCAACTCCCGCCTGCGCGAGCTGGCCGCGGAGCGGGCGGAGGAGTACGGCATCACCGTGCGCATCCCGCCGATCCGGTACTGCACGGACAACGGGGCCATGATCGCGGCACTCGGCTCCGCGTGCCTGCGGGCGGGCCTCGCCCCCAGCCCCCTGGACTTCGGCAACGACTCGAGCATGGACCTCAGCCGCGCGATCGCGTGAAGGTGACTCCCCGTCGTCGGGAGAGAGGACGAGAGGGCGCTGGAAGGGGAGGGGCGGGGGGAAGGGACCCCTAGATGGGGCGGCCCAGCTTGAACTCGTCCACCATCAGGCGCACCACGGACTCCATGTGGCGCCCGCTCTTCTCCCAGATGCGGTGCTGGCGCTGGTAGGCGGCGCCGCGCTCCACGATGAGGTGGATGTCCGCGAGCTCCTTCTCGCAGCCGAGGTCCCGGGCCACGGGGGCGAGCATCTCCAGCTCGCGGGGCACGGTCTCAGTGATGAGCTCCTCATTTCCCGCCGCATCCAGGATGAGGATGGCGTCCATGCCGTAGCGGGCGCTGCGCCACTTGTTCTCGGAGAGGAACCACTGCGGCATGGAGGGGAGCTCCTCCCCGGAATCGAGGCGGCGGGAGTAGTGCTCCACCATGCAGTGGATGAGGGCGGCCAGGGACTTGAGCTCGGAGACGTTGGTGGGGGCGTCACAGACGCGGACCTCGATGGTGCCGAGGCGGGGGGAGGGGCGGATGTCCCAGCGGACCTCGGAGAAGTCATCGATCACGCCGGTGTGCAACATGTCCTGGGTGTAGCCCTCGAGCTGCTCCCAGGTGTCGAAGTGGTGGGGGAGGCCCGCGGTGGGGAGCTGCTGGAACATCATGGCCCGGTTGGAGGCATACCCCGTGGAGCGGTTGGACCAGAACGGGGAGGAGGAGGCGAGGGCCTGGATGTGGGCGTGCCGGGTCAGCAGCGCGTTCAGGATCGGGAGCACCTTGTCCCGGGACTCGATCCCCACGTGCACGTGCATGCCGAACAGGAGCATCTGCTGGCCCCAGTAGCGGGTGCGGTCCACGAGCCGCGCATAGCGCTCCTTGTTGGTCACCCGCTGGTAGAGCGGGTTCGCGAACGGGTGGGTGCCGGCGGTGGCGAGCACCACGCCGAGCTCGGAGAGGATGGGGGCCACGTCCTCGATCGACTGCTCGATGTCCGCGATCGCGCCCAGGATGGTGGTGGCCGGGTTCGAGACCAGCTCGATCGTGTTGAGGAGGAGTTCGTGGTGGATGTTCGGGTGTGCCTCCCCCCGCACCCGCTCGAGGCGCTGGAGCACCTTGGAGGCGCACTGGCGCAGATCGAGCGAGTCCTCGTCCACGAGCTGGAGCTCCCACTCCACGCCAACGGTGGAGCGCTCGGACTTGGCGAAGGGTAGCGTCACCCCCCAATCATGACGGGTGGGAGCGCATCCGGCGAACAGCAAGGGCCACGTGGCTGCCGTGAATCCGTGTAATGACCACCGTGGCGGAGGCGGTGCCGTGGAGCTTGAGGGACTTCCGGAGCTGGTCCGGCACCACGTCCACGCCGCGCTTCTTGATCTCGAGCGCCCCGATATCGTTGGTGCGGCACCACGCGGAGAGCCGCGCCTTGGAGTACGGGATGATCTCCTCGATCTCGAACGTCTCCCCGAACGGGCCGACGTAGGGCTCGTTGGTGGCGAGGTAGGCGATGCCCTCGGAGAGGATCGCGCCTTGGATTGCGGCGGCCAACGCCGCCACGCCGCCTGCGCGGATCACGGCGCCGTCCGGCTCCACCAGGTAGCTGCCGGGCCAGCCCTCAGGGATGAGTGGCGCGGCCGCGGCGGGCTCGCGGGGGTTGGCGGTGACGGCGAGTTCCGCGTGGCCGTGGGGCCCGATCACCAGGGCGGACCTGCCGGGCCCGCCGGGGGAGAGGGGGCCGAACCACAGCCCTGCCTCCACCACGTCCCCTCCCACCGAGACCCACTGGGCGTGCGCGTCCGCCGGGAGGTGCTCGTACCCGATCCCCGGCGCCACCTTCACGCCGAGCGCCGGTGTGCGTTCGCGGATGGCGAGCACCGCGTCCAGGGGAGGCGAGTACGCGGCCGGGTCAAAGGTGCGCCCCGCCCCGGTGCGGCGGGCAGGATCGGCGTACGCGCCGTCGTCGGGCCCGACGACGGAGCTCGCCACCTCGAGCGCGTCACCGTGGACCACGGTTGCGTCCGGGAAGGTGCGGAGGTTGTAGGTGGCGAGGGCCGCCGTCGCCTCGTCCGCCTCGACGGCGGTGACGAACAGTCCGAGGGCCGCCAGCGCGATGGAGTCGATGCCGAGGCCGCAGCCGAGATCGTAGACGTGGGTGATTCCGGCATCGCGGTAGCGGCGGGCGTGCTGGGCGGCCACC
>JAUNRP010000081.1:6489-8604 GCA_030544165.1 bacterium | reverse complement strand
GGGCGGGCGGGCGGTGGATGCGAACAGGTGGACGCGGACATGGAGAGGCCCCGGTCCGCGAACGGTACCGGGGCCCCTCCGGGTGGATCAGGCGGAGGCACCCTCACGGCGCTTGGAACCCCAGAGGGCCGCAGCACCGAGCAGGACGAAACCACCCGCGATCAGGGGCATCGTGCCCACATCCGCGCCCGTGGGCGGCAGCGGCTTGCCCGGAGCGGGCCGGGTGGGTCCCGGCTGGCTCGGCTGGGTGGGCGTGGGCTCCGGCGTGGTGGGCTCGGGGGCCGGCGGGGTGGGCTCGGCGCCCGCGCCGTCCATCACGTAGACCCAGTGGACCACCTCTACGAAGGTCCCGTTCGCATCGGTGTACCCGATCACGAAGGAGACCTCCTCCCCGGCGGCGTAGCCGGAGAGGTCCGGGACGACCACGTCGACCAGGGCACGGCCCGTCTCGTTGTGGAGGTCCGTGACGGTGTTGTCGATCGCGAAGGTACCGAGCGAGGCGCCGTCGAACATGACGGTGAGCTCCGTGGGCTTCGGCTCGTTCGTGGTGAAGGAGAGCGAGCTGATCTCCAACTGGATCCTGTCCCCCGTCTCGATCGAGGTGGAGTCACCCAGGTCCGTGATACCGATGGACCGCTGGACGTAGTCCGGCGTGATCGGACCCTCCTGGGCACTCAGGTACTGCACGGTGGCCTCGAGATCGACCATCCCCGTATCGCGGAGGTTCGTGCCATCGAGGAAGGAGTCGAAGCCATCGCCACCCGTCGCGAGGAACGAGTTGGCCACCACCGTGTACGTGGCCGCCGGATCGAGCGGTGAGCCGTCCGCGAGGTAGACCGCCACGATCGTCTCGGTGGCCGGGTCGTACTCGTAGGTCAGGCCTGCAACGCCGAGGGCGAGGAACGGGCGGTTCTTGGGGGTCACGCCGTCATCCTCGTACTGCCACTGCTGCAGCAGGATGCCGATGATGTGCTCACCGAGGAGGTCAACGGTCATCAGGGTGTTGGCGAAGGGCTGCACGTTGGCGGCGTCCTCGTAGGTCACCACGCCGTCTCCCTCATCGCCGGATGCGGCGTAGGTGAGGTCTGCGCGGAGTCCGCCCGGGTTCATGAACGCGAAGTCCACGTCCGTGCCGTACTGGCGCGCGGCCCACAGGTGGGCATCAGCGATCAGGTTCCCGAGCGTGGACTCGGTGCCACGGTTGGAGCCGGGTGCATCATCGGCATTCGCGCCGCGGTTGAAGTCCGCGGTGATCTCCGCGATCGGCTCTGCGCCGAGCACGGAGGCATTCGCCGCGGCCTCGGCGATGATCGCCGTGACCTCGGTGTCACCACAGGTGGACTCGTAGGCCTCGAGGTCGGTGATCTCGACGGTGGTCGAGACGATCCCGCCCTCGGGGCTGACCTCGAAGCTCACGTACGCGAGGTGCTCACCGTACTGACCGGCCTGGAGGAGGGTGGCGCCATCCGCCGTCCTGCCCTCGTAGACCACGTGGGTGTCGCCCCCGAACGCGAGGTCGTAGCCGGTGAGCTGGGTACCGAAGATCGCGGCGTCATCGTGCATGAGTGCCACGAGGACATCGGCCTCACCCGCGAGCTCTGTGGCGACCTGGTTCAGCGCCGCCGCCGGATCCAGCACCGTCATCCCCTCGAGGATCTCCGGGCTGATCTTGTCCGGGAGTGTCATGGGCACCGCGCCCACGAATGCCACCTGGAGTCCGTTGATCTCCTGGATCAGGTAGGGCTCGATCACGGGAGCGCCCGTGGCCGTGTACACCAGGTTCGCCGCCAGGTGCGGGAAGGTGGCGTAATCGGCCTTGGTGGTGAAATCGTCCCAGCCCTTGTCCAGCTCGTGGTTACCGAGCGAGGAGACGTCCAGGCCGATCTCGTTCAGCACATCGAGCGTGGGGTAGTCGTTGGCCACGGCCGAGACGAACGTGGTGGCGCCGATGCTGTCACCCGAGGAGGTGAAGATGGCACCCGGGTCCTCTCCCACCAGGCACTCGATCTTGGCGCCTGCCTCCACGATCCGGCCGTGGAAGTCCGTGATGTTGTAGAAGCTCAGGAGCGAGTTCTCGGAGATGTCGAACGTGCGGGAGAGAACCTGCTGGCCCTC
>JAUNRP010000081.1:0-6389 GCA_030544165.1 bacterium | reverse complement strand
ACCGCGAGCTCCTGATCCGCCATACCGCGGAGTGAGTCCGGAACCACCACCTGGATCCGGGCCTTACCGGTCTGGTCGTTGGTGGTCTCCACGGTCGCATCGATGGGGAACGTGCCGAGGGGCTGACCGCCGAGCGTCACCGTCACGTCGGTGAGGTCCGGCTGCTCCCCGTTGGCGAACAGGAGCGAGGTCAGATCGACCGTGAGGTACTCGCCCACCAGCAGCTCTGCGGCGTCCAGGTTGCCGGAGATGTCCGTGATGCCCACCGAGTACTGCGTGTAGTCAGGCGCCACGGCCCCGTCCTGGGCCTCGAAGTAGGCGATGAGGCCATCCACATCGATCATGCCGGTGTCGGTGGCGTTCGTGCCCTCGGCGAAGACGTGGAAGGAATCGTTGCCCTCCATCAGGAAGTTGTTGGAGGCGATCGTGTAGGTGGCCTCCGGATTGATCGGCGCTCCGTCCACATAGATCGCCGTGACCCGCTCGCCCGCGGGGGCGGAGGGATCGAACTCGTAGCGCACGTTGTCCGAGATCCCGAGGCGGAGGATCGGGCGCGATCCGTCGCGTGCCGAGTAGTCGGACCACTGCTGCTCCAGCAGGGTCTTGAACTGGGCGCCCGTCAGGTCCTTGACGCCCACGGTGTTCCCGAAGGGTAGGACGCTGAAGGCCTCCGCGTAGGTGACCACGCCGTCCGTGTTGGTCTCGCTCGCCGGGTCGCCTGCGTGGACGAGGTTCGCGCGGATTCCGCCGGGGTTGATGATCCCGATATCCGCTTCCTGGGTGAGGTTGCCCTGCCAGAGCGCCACGTTGCCGAGGAAGTTGGCGAGGGTGGACTCACCGCCGCGGTCCGGGGAGCGGAGCAGATCGGCGGTGATGGTTCCCACCGGCTGGTCTCCCTGCTCGGCCGAGGCCGCAAGGACCCCATCGAGCCACTCCTGGAAGCCATCGGGGACCGTGGTGCACCCCGTGGTGGAGGTAACGGCCGGCGCGCCGAAGGTGGCCTCACCCGTGGCGGGGTCGATGGTCACCTGGATGTGGCCCACCCCCTGGCCCTGGGCGGAGGGCTCGATCACCGGGATCTGGGTGCCGGCGGCGTTGGCGATGGTGCCGGTGTGGTTCTGGTGGGTGTGTCCGGTGAGCACGGCGTCCACCTCTGCGGCGAAGCCGGCGGAGCGGAGGCCCGCGTATCCGTAGTGCGTCAGGGCGATCACCACATCGGCCTCGCCGTTGGCGGCGTCACCGTCCTTGAGGTCCCCCGCCTGCCTATTGGTGGCGGTGTAGATATCACCGAAGGTCAGTCCCTCCACGCCGGCCGACGAGACCAGACCGGGCGTCTCCGGGGTCACGGTGGCCACGAACGCGATCGTCACCTCGTTCGGAGTGCCGGCCTGGGCGGTGTAGAGGTAGTAGGGCGCGAAGTCGGCGGTGTGACCGTTGCTGGTCCCCGAGACATTCGCGGAGAAGTACGTGAAGTCCGAGCCGGGCACGATCCGGCCCATCAGGTCATCGAAGCCCTGGTCGAACTCGTGGTTTCCGAGGTTCGAGGCGTCGATCTGGAGCCAGTCGTTCAGGAAGTCGAGCGTGGGCTGATCGTTCTGGATCGCCGATTCGAAGGATGATCCACCCACCGAGTCACCGTTCGCGAGCACCACGGTGTCCGGGTTGCTCTCACGGATGCTGTTCACGGTGCACACGGTTCCCGCTGCTCCGGCGCTCAGGTACCCGTGGAAGTCCGAAATGAACGCCACGTCCACCGTGACGCGGCCATCCTCCTCGACCGAGAGGAGCGAGATTCCGCCATCCTCCGTCACCTCGAGGCTGGCCACCTCCTCTGGTGCTTCCTCGACGACGGCGTCACCGCCTGCTCCCGGGACCTCACCCTCCGCCGGGGTCTCCTCTGCCGACGGGTCGGGTGCCGCAGCTCCCTCACCCTCCGATGCCTGCTCGCCCTCTGCGGGTGCCTCGCCCTCCGCGGGTGCCTCGCTCGCAACGGGGGCGTCAGGCTCCACCGGGACCTCGCCCTCGGCAGGGACGTCGGTCCCTGCCGCGTCGTCGACGACGGTCTCCTCCGGCGCGACGGAATCGGGACCACCCGAGGGGGCCTCGGGGTCCGACTCAACAGAAACAGCGACACTCGAGGTGTCGCTGTCAGGGTGTGCTGCTGCGGGGAGTCCGGCAGTCAGGGTTGCGAGCGCCGCAACTCCCAACGCCGCCACGGACCTGCGGAACGGTGAATGGGACATCGTCATCCTTCGTGAGGGGCGAACGTGCGCCCGTGACGGAGAACACAGACGCTCCGGCCACGGTAACCCGAACACCTCGGCCTCCGGAAGACCCCGGCGCAAACCGACATCGACCCGCCACCTGACGTTCACCCAGGGCGGCGGCGCCGCCGCAACGGAGCGGGCCGGGCCCACCCTGAGGGGTGAGCCCGGGAGTGCGGTCCCCTAGATGATCCCCTGCGCCATCATCGCGTCGGCCACGCGCTGGAAGCCGGCGATGTTGGCGCCGAGCACGTAGTCGCCCTCCACGCCGTACTCCTTGGCGGTCTCCGAGCACGTGTCATGGATGTCCTCCATGATCTGCTCGAGGCGGTCCGCGGTCCGCTCGAAGGACCAGCGATCCCGGGACTGGTTCTGCTCCATCTCGAGGGCGGAGGTGGCCACGCCGCCGGCGTTCGCCGCCTTCCCCGGGCCGAACAGGACCGAGGACTCCTGGAGCATGTGGAACGCCTCCGGCGTGCTGGGCATGTTCGCGCCCTCCGCCACGGCGAGCACGCCGTTGGTGATGAGCGCGCGGGCACCCTCCTCCGGCAGCTCGTTCTGGGTGGCACACGGGAGGGCCACGGTGCAGGGCACGTCCCAGACCGACTTCTCCCCTGCCTGGTAGAAGGTGGCGTTCGGGCGCTCCTTGGCATACTCGGAGATGCGGGCCCGGCGGACCTCCTTGATCTCCTTCAGGGTGGCCACATCGATGCCGTCCTCATCCACCACGAATCCGGAGGAGTCCGAGGCGGTGATGGGGGTGGCGCCCAACTGGAGCGCCTTCTCCGCCGCGTAGGTGGCCACGTTGCCGGAACCGGAGATCACCACCCGCTGGCCCTCCATGGACTTGCCGATGGTGCGGAGCATGCGATCAGCGAATATGACCGTGCCGTATCCGGTGGCCTCGGTGCGGGCGAGTGAGCCACCCCAGCCGATGCCCTTGCCGGTGAGGACTCCGGACTCGTAGCGGTTCTCGAGGCGGCGGTACTGGCCGAACATGAAGCCGATCTCCCGGCCGCCCACGCCGATGTCACCGGCGGGGACGTCCGTGTACTCCCCGATGTGGCGGTGGAGTTCCGTCATGAACGACTGGCAGAAGCGCATGACCTCGTTGGTGGACTTGCCGTGCGGATCGAAGTCGCTGCCGCCCTTGCCGCCACCGATCCCCATGCCGGTGAGCGCGTTCTTGAAGATCTGCTCGAAGCCGAGGAACTTCACGATGCCGCGGTTCACCGAGGGGTGGAAGCGGATGCCGCCCTTGTACGGGCCGAGCGCCGAGTTGTACTGCACGCGGTAGGCCCGGTTCACCTGGACCTTGCCCTGGTCATCGATCCACGGCACGCGGAAGAGGATCTGGCGCTCGGGCTCGATCAGCCGCTCGAGGAGGGCCACGTCCTCGTACTCGGGGTGCTTGTCCACCACCGGTGAGAGGGTCTCGAAGACCTCGTGGACGGCCTGGTGGAACTCCTTCTCACCGGGGTTCCTCGAGAGGACCGTCTCGAAGGTCCTGGCAACGTACTCGTTCTTCATGAAAGTCCTTGGGGATTCTCTTGGGGGGTGGTCTGGGGGGTGGGTCAGAATCGGGATCGGAGGGTGGATTCGCGGGCCTCGCGCAGCTCGGCGAGATCGAACTCCCCCACGCCGGCCATGGTGAGGGCACCTCCGCCGGTGGTGCCGATCCGGATGGCGTGGACATCGTGCTTGGCGGCGAGGCCCTCGAGGCCGAAGGCGTCCGCCTCGTCCACCGCGATCAGGGCCCGGGCGCCGGACTCGGAGAAGAGCAGGGTGGCGAGGTCCACGCCGTCCCGCTCGGCGAGCTCGCCGAGGTCCACCTCGGCACCCACCCCGAACCGGACCGCGGATTCGGCGAGTGCTGCCGCGAGTCCGCCCCTGGCCAGATCGTGCGAGGCGCGGGAGAGACCCTGGGTGGAGGCGTCCACCAGGAGGTCGGCGAGGTCCGACTCCGCGCCGAAGTCCACCCTGGGGGGCCTGCCTCCCAGGTGGGAGTGGATCGCGCGCGCCCACTCGGAGCCCGAGAGCTCGAGGGCCGTACGGCCGAGTAGGTAGATTGCCAGCCCCTGCTGATGCCAGCCGGACGGGATGACCCGGGAGACGTCGTCGACCACGCCCAGCACGCCCACGAGGGGGGTGGGGTTGATGGACGAATCGATGAGGCCGGGTTCGCCGGTGGAGTTGTAGAGCGAGACGTTGCCGCCGGTCACCGGGATCTCGAGCTCCTGGCAGCCGTCCGCGAGGCCGGTGATGGCCTGGACGAGCTGCCACATGGCGTCCGGGTCCTCGGGTGAGCCGAAGTTCAGGCAGTCGGTGACGGCGAGGGGCCGGGCGCCCACGGTGGCCACGTTGCGGTAGGCCTCCGCGAGCGAGGCCTGGGCGCCCACGTACGGATCGAGCTTGGTGAAGCGGCCGTTGGAGTCCGTGGCGATGGCGACCCCGAGCCCGCTGAGCTCGTCCACGCGAACCACACCGGCGTCGTCGGGCTGGGCGAGGGCGGTGTTGCCCATGACGTAGCGGTCGAACTGGTCCGTGATCCAGGCCATGGAGCTGAGGTTCGGGGAGGTGATCAGGGTGCGGACCTGCTCGCGGAGTTCCTCGGCGGACTCGGGGCGGGGCAGGTTCTCCGCGGCGTCCGCGTTGAGGGCGTCCTGCCAGGCGGGCTTCGCGTAGGGGCGATCGTAGGTGGGCGAGTCCACCGCCACGGTGAGGGGGTCCACGTCCACGATGCGCTGGCCGTGGTGGTCGATGGTGAGGCGGCCATCCCCGGTGACCTCACCGATCACGGCGGTCTCCACGTCCCACTTGCTCGTGATCTCCAGGAAGCGGTCCAGGTTCTCCGGGGTGACGATCGCCATCATGCGTTCCTGGGACTCGGACATGAGGATCTCGCCCGCCGTGAGCGTGGGATCGCGGAGGAGGACGTTCTCGAGGTCCACGTGCATGCCGGAGTTGCCGTTGGCAGCGAGCTCCGAGGTGGCGCACGAGATGCCGGCGGCGCCCAGGTCCTGGATGGCCTCCACGAGGCCCGCCGCGAAGAGCTCGAGGCAGCACTCGATGATGATCTTCTCCATGAAGGGATCGCCCACCTGCACCGAGGGGCGCTTGGCGGGGCCGCCCTCCTCGAAGGTCTCGGAGGCGAGGATGGAGGCGCCGCCGATTCCGTCACCGCCCGTGCGGGCGCCGAAGAGGATCACCTTGTTGCCCACGCCCGAGGCGTTGGCGAGGTGGATCTCATCCGCGCGGAGCACGCCGAGTGCGAGGGCGTTGACGAGTGGGTTGGTCTGGTAGGCCGGATCGAACTCCGTCTCACCGCCGATGTTGGGCAGGCCGAGCGAGTTCCCGTAGCCGGAGATGCCGGCCACCACGCCGCCCACCACGCGGGCGGTGTCCGGGTGATCGATCTCGCCGAACTTGAGCTGGTCCATCACCGCCACCGGGCGCGCGCCCATGGCGAGGATGTCCCGCACGATGCCGCCCACGCCCGTGGCCGCGCCCTGGTAGGGCTCCACGTAGCTGGGGTGGTTGTGCGACTCGGCCTTGAAGGTGACCGCCCAGCCGTCACCGATGTCCACCACGCCGGCGTTCTGGCCGATGCCCACCAGGAGGTGCCTGCGCATGGCGTCCGTGGTCTTGGCGCCGAACTGCTTCAGGTGGACCTTGGAGGACTTGTAGCTGCAGTGCTCGGACCACATCACCGAGTACATGGCGAGCTCGGCAGCCGTGGGGCGACGCCCGAGCAGGCCCACGATCATCTGGTACTCATCGTCCTTGAGCCCGAGCTCGCGGTACGGCAGTTCCAGGTCCGGGGTGGCGGCTGCGTGCTCCACGGTATCGGGGGTGTGCACGGGCTCCGGCATTCAGCCTCCTCACAGGTGCGGATTCCGCCTCGGAGTCTAGCGAGGTGCCGGGGGCCTGCCCGAAACCGTCCACCACGTGACCCGGCGGGTGGGCCACTAGCCTTCTGGGTATGCGCCTGCGCGATGCCGCCCTCCAGACCGCCGCGATGATCGGGGGTCTTGCCGTGGCCGGGATCGCCCTACGACGGATGGGTGGAGATGAGCCTGCGGAGGACCGGTGGATCCGGCGGCTGCAGGCCGAGTTTGGGCATGG
>JAUNRP010000080.1 GCA_030544165.1 bacterium | reverse complement strand
CACCGCCGCGGGCTTCGTCACCTCGTTCGAGATCGACGACTACACCCGCTGGCGCCTCCTCGAGGGCCTCGACGACATCTCGCTCACCCTCCAGCACGAGGCGGACATCACCGCCTTCGAGGTCTCCCGCCCCGGCCACCTCCCCGCCACCCTCCCGGCCAAGCACCTCCCCAAGGAGGACGTGGTCCCCGCCCGTCCGCTCGCCTAGCCCCGCCCCGTACGGGAGGCGGGCCGACGACGGCGGGTGGGCCTGCGTCGTCGGGTGGCAGGGGGCGGCAGGTGCGGCGACGACGGCGGGTGGGCCTGCGTCGTCGGGCCGTGGTGCGCCTCTCATCGTTTCCTCACGAGTGGGCCGTAAGCTTGAACACGGCCCGACCGGGGGCACAACGAAAGGTGACGTGATGCACGACGTGCTGCGCGTAACGGGCGGTACGCCGCTGAATGGGGAGATCACCGTACGGGGTGCGAAGAACTTCGTCTCCAAGGCGATGGTGGCCGCCCTGCTGGGGGAATCGTCCTCCGTCCTGCGCAACGTGCCGCTCATCCGGGATGTGGATGTGGTGGCGGACCTGCTGCGGCTCCACGGCGTGGGGGTGGAGTACGACGAGGAGGGCGGGACCCTCACCTTCGACACCTCCAACGTGGACTCGGCCCATGTCCGCGACATCGATGCGCTCGCCGGCTCCTCGCGCATCCCGATCCTCTTCTGCGGACCGCTCCTGCACCGCCTGGGGGAGGCGTTCATCCCCGATCTGGGTGGGTGCCACATCGGGGACCGGCCGATCGACTTCCACCTCCAGATCCTGCGCGACTTCGGCGCCGTGGTGGACAAGACGGCCACCGGGATCCACATCACCGCGCCCCGCGGGCTGCACGGCACCAAGGCGACCCTCCCGTACCCCTCCGTGGGCGCCACCGAGCAGACCCTGCTGACGGCGGTGCGCGCCGAGGGCGTCACCGAGCTCTCGAACGCGGCCACGGAGCCGGAGATCCTCGATCTGATCGCGGTCCTCCAGAAGATGGGTGCCATCATCTCCGTGGACACTGACCGCACCATTCGCGTGGAGGGCGTGGACCGCCTGACGGGCTTCGAGCACACCTCGCTCGCGGACCGCATCGAGGCGGCCTCGTGGGCCTCGGCGGCGCTCGCCACTGGGGGCGACATCTTCGTGCGCGGCGCGGAGCAGCCCAGCATGATGACGTTCCTGAACGTCTACCGGAAGGTGGGCGGCGAGTTCGACATCACGGACGAGGGCATCCGGTTCTACCACCCCGGCAACGAGCTGCGGCCGATCGTGCTGGAGACGGACGTGCACCCCGGGTTCATGACCGACTGGCAGCAGCCCATGGTGGTGGCGCTCACCCAGGCCAACGGGCTCTCCATCATCCACGAGACGGTGTACGAGAACCGCTTCGGGTTCACCGAGGCGCTGCGGCGCATGGGCGCCCAGATCCAGGTGCACCGCGAGTGCCTGGGCGGGCTTCCCTGCCGGTTCGGGCAGCGCAACTTCTACCACTCCGCGGTGGTCTCGGGGCCCACGCCGCTCAACGCCGCAGACATCGTGGTACCGGACCTCCGTGGCGGGTTCTCCCACCTGATCGCCGCCCTCACCGCCGAGGGGACGAGCCGGGTGCGGGGGATCGCGCTCATCAACCGGGGCTACGAGCACTTCATGAGGAAGCTCGGCGCGCTCGGCGCCCAGGTGGAGCTGGAGGACTGACCCATGCGCATGAATCCTGCCGCCGGGCGGAGCACGCCGCTCGGATACCGGATGCTGCGCGGCATCCTCCGGCCCATGGTGATGCGGCTGACGGACCCCCACTGGTCCGGGGCCGAACACCTCCCCAAGGAGGGCGGCTTCATCGTGGTGGCCAACCACGTGACCAACGCCGATCCGGCCAGCTTCGGCCACTTCCTGGTGGACCACCACGTGCCGGTGAAGGTGCTCTCCAAGGCGGAGCTCTTCACGATCCCCCTGTTCGGCAGGCTCATCCGGGCGGCCGGCATGATCCCGGTGGAGCGCGGAACCGCCACCGCGGGGGACTCGCTGCGGGCCGCCAAGGAGGCCCTCGCCCGCGGTGAGGTGATCGGGATCTTCCCCGAGGGCACCCTCACCCACGATCCGGATGGCTGGCCGATGCGCGGCAAGACCGGTGCGGCCCGGCTGGCGCTGGAGACCGGGGTGCCGGTGATTCCGATCGCCCAGTGGGGGATCCACCGCATCATGCCCCGGCACACCGGAAAGCTCGCCACGCTGCGCAAGCAGCGCGTGGACGTGAAGGCCGGCCCCCCGGTGGACCTGTCCGATCTGCTGGGCCAGGAGATCACCGGGCCCGTGCTCCGCGAGGCCACCGATCGGATGATGGCGGATATCCGCCGGCTCCTCGGCGAGATCCGCGGTGAGACCCCGCCCGCGAAGGTGTGGAACCTCAGCGAGGACGGCAAGATGAGCGAGCAGATCCGGGAGAAGGACAAGGCTGAGCGGGATGCCCGGCGGGGGTCCGGGCGGAAGCGGGGGGCCCGGCGCGGATCAGGGCGGCGGGGGTCCGGGCGGGGCCGCGAGGATTCGCCCCAGTGATCGCCGTGCTCGGCGCGGGGGCATGGGGGACCACGATCGCCAAGGTGGTGGCCGATGCCGGCCACGAGGTGGTGCTCTGGGCACGCGATGAGGGGGTGGTCCGCGAGATCAACGAGACCCACACCAACGAGGCGTACGTCCCCTCCCTCGCCCTGCCCGCCGCCATCTCCGCCTCCGCGGACCTCACCGCCACCGTGGAGTCCGCCTCCACGCTGATCGTGGCGCTGCCCTCGCAGGTGGCCCGGGAGTCGCTGTCCGGCCTCGCGCCGCACGTGCGGGAGGGTGCCACGGTGGTCTCCCTGATGAAGGGAATCGAACTCGGGACCGATCTGCGGATGAGCCAGGTCCTCGGCCAGGTCCTGGGGCTCGCTGAGGGCCAGATCGTGGTGCTCTCCGGCCCCAACCTCTCCCGAGAGATCGCCGCCGGCCAACCCGCCGCGTCCGTCCTCGCGTGCACGGACATCGAGCGCGCCACGGACGCCTCCGCCCTCTTCGCCACCTCCTACTTCAGGCCCTACACCACCGATGACGTGGTGGGGGTGGAACTGGCGGGCGCCGTGAAGAACGTGATCGCGCTCGCCGTGGGAATGGCGGTGGGCAAGGGCTACGGGGACAACACCACGGCCACCATCATCACCCGCGGCCTGGCGGAGATCACCCGGCTGGCTGTGGCACTCGGGGGTGAGCTGCAGACCATGGCGGGCCTCGCCGGGATGGGCGATCTCGTGGCCACGTGCTCCTCCGATCTCTCCCGCAACCATCGCCTCGGAAAGTTCCTGGGGCAGGGGATGGACCTGGAGGAGGCGCTGGTGGCCACAGGGGGAACCGCCGAGGGCGCCAAGTCCTCCCGCTCGGTGGCCCACCTCGCTGAGTCCATGGGCGTGGAGATGCCCATCACCCGCGCCGTGGTGGCCGTGCTCTACCAGGGGCTCACGGTGGATGAGATGACCCGGCACCTCCTCGCGCGGCCCCGCAAGGACGAGCGGGAGTAGTGCCCCACACGCCTCCGGGCAGCGGGGGTGGGGGCCCGCGGAGGGGTAGTGTGATCCGCGATGAGCGAGCACCCTGACACTGGCACACCGTCCCGGCGCATCCGGGTGGCCGTCATCTTCGGGGGCCGCTCCGGGGAACACTCCATCTCCTGCGCCACCGCCGCGGGCGTCCTGCGGGAATTGGATCGCACGCGGTTCGAGGTGGTCCCGATCGGGATCTCCCGCCAGGGGCAGTGGGTGACCTCCCCGGTGGATCCCGCACGCATCGAGGGTGGGAGCGCAGAGGTCCAGCCCGCCCCGGACTCCGTGGCTCTCTCGTTCGACCAGGGCTCCGGGCGCCTGGTGTCCGCCGCTCCCGGCGATGTCCCCGCCGAGCTCGGCGAGGTGGACGTGGTCCTTCCCCTCCTCCACGGCCCGTTCGGCGAGGACGGCACCATCCAGGGCCTCCTCGAGATGGCGGGCGTGCGCTACGTGGGCTCAGGCGTGCTCTCCTCGGCGATCGGCATGGACAAGCACTTCATGAAGGTGGCGCTCGCGGCCGCCGGACTCCCGATCGCGCCGTACGTGCTTGCCACGCCGCGCCTTTGGCGCACCGATCCGGCCGCCGTGCTCGATGCCGTGGCCTCCCTCCACTTCCCGGTGTACGTGAAGCCCGCCCGGGCCGGCTCCTCGCTCGGGATCTCCCGTGTGGAGTCCCTGGAGGGGGTCGCGGAGGCGATCGAGGCCGCCCAGGTCCACGATCCCAAGGTCATCATCGAACAGGGCCTCGTTGGACGTGAGCTGGAGTGCGGCGTCATCCAGGGGCGCGGGGACGAGGCCCCCCGTACCACCCCCCTCGGCGAGATCGCCCTCGCGCAGGGCGCGGCAGAGTTCTACGACTACGAGACCAAGTACTTCGCCACCGACTCCGTGACGCTCACCTGCCCGGCAGACGTCCCCGAGGACGTGGAGGCCCAGATCCGGGAGCTTTCCGCCCGCGCCTTCGAGGCCCTCGACTGCGAGGGACTCGCACGTGTGGACTTCTTCTGGCAGGCCGGCCAGGAGCCCGTGATCAACGAGATCAACACGATGCCGGGGTTCACCCCGCACTCCATGTTCCCCGTGATGTGGGCGGCGGCGGGACTCGACTACCCCGAGCTGCTGGCCGAACTGATCGAACTGGCGATGGAGCGGCCGCTCGGCCTGCGCTGATGACACCCGAGGAGCCCTACGCGCCCGCGCCCGAGCCGGGTGGGCCGGATGCGCCGTCCCCGTACGAGGACCTGACCCGGGGACCGGGGCCCGGTCCTGCGGAGGATCCCGCCCCGGGATTCCCCGCGGCCGACCACGGGTTTGCGTTCGACGATCCGCAGGTGCCGGAGGGTGGGGCGGAGACGTGGGACGCCACGCCGCAGCGCGTGGACCAGGCGGCGCAGTACGTGGACGCCGAGGCGGGCCCCCAGCGCCGCGAACCGGCGGCGGGCACGGCCACCCGGCGGGTGCCCCGCGTCCTGGGTGCCCTCCTCGGGGCGTTCGCCCTCATCGTGGTCGCGGTCATCTGGGCTCTCGTTGCCGACCGTGACGCGGATCCGCCCGGTGCCGCGCCCCCACCCGCACCACCCGGAACGCCCGCGCCTCCCGCCGCGGCCCCCGCGCCCGCAGCTCCGGCTCCCGCAGCCGCTCCGGCGCCCGCCCGGCCTCCGTTGCCGACGAGCTATCCCGCTGTGGCCACCCACTGGGTGGTGGAGCCCGGCCCTCTCCGCCCCGACCTGGCCGAGCCCACCTTCTCCACCTCTCTGGACGGCCTGTTCGAGGAGATGTACGGGCAGCGCCACGGGGACACCATCCTGGCGCTGACCGGGGACTCAGACGACGAGGACCTCGTGGTCCACGCGCTCGATCGCGCCAGCGGCGCCGAGCTCTGGCAGTTCGGCGGCACCCAGGTCATGTGCGGCCAGAACTCCCTGCCGGAGGGGATCGTGTGCCTCCACGCCACCGAGACGGACCCGGCCACGGGGCTCGGCACCCGGTGGCACGTGGCCGTTCTCGAACCCGCCACGGGGGCGGAGGTGCGGACCGCCGAGGTGGACGCGTGGGTGGCGGCGATCCACGTGGAGGGGGAGCGCATCCTGCTGTTCGAGCAGCGGATGCCGGCTCCGCACGCCGCAGTCACGGCCCTGGACAGCTCACTCGCCCCCGCCTGGGAGCTGGACCTCGAGGGCGAGGAGCACCACGCCCAGCTCTTCTCGAACAACCGCATCATCTCCCGGCACGTCCCGGTTCCCGACGGTCCCGCGCTCGACCGGCCCCGCGTGCGGATCGTCGCCAACAACGAGCTCGTGGCCTTCTGGTCCGGCTCCGCGACCGCGTTCATCGAGCCGGTCAGCGGGGAACTGGTGGGCATGCCGTGGTGCTCCCGCCTGGTGGATGACGGCGAGCGCCTCTGGTGCAATGAGCCCGATCACGCGAAGTCGTTCGACTACGGCCTCACGCCGCTGGCGCGCACCGAGGCGGATGTCAGGCTGGCATTCCCGAACCGCGATCCCCGCGATGGCGATGTGACCACCCCGGTCTTCCTCGACGGCTCGGGGGTCGCGGTGCTGGTGGACCCCACCACCGGGCGCTCGCGCGGACCGCTGGCGAAGACGCAGACAGGCCAGGCGTTCGGGATGACCACGTGGCCGAGTGCGGCGAGCGCGGGAGGCGCCACGTTCGTGGGCTCACACGACTACGCCGCGCGTGTGGACCTCGCGGCCGGGAGTGTGGTGTGGGCGGGCACCGATGCGAAGTTCTGGCCCGCGGTCTACGTCTACGGGGACAACCTCCTCTTCCCCGATTCCACGCTGTGCGAGGTGGATCCGGAGACGGGGGACGTCATCGAGTGCTGGAGGCAGCCCCACGGCTACGGGATCGAGCCGGTGGGGGATCAGTTCCTCGCGGGAGGAATGGACGAGATCGCCCTCCTGGACCTGCCGTAGGGCGCCCGCCCGGGCCGCCCCGCCTCAGTTGACGTCGGTGGCGCCCACGCACTCCCGCTCCACCGGCGCCCGCTGGACGGCGGGGGCCACCACCTGCAGCACATCCGCCGGCTCCAGTTGCAGTGCGGAGGGAACCACCACCTCCACCGCCGGGGTGCGCCCGTAGGTGAGGAAGGTCCATGAGCCGAACTCCGTGTCCGCGTGCCGGGGGATCAGGGGCGAATCGCCCTCGGGATTGATCCAGTCGATCCTCCCGCCGTCCGAGCCCGTCACCTCGATGCACCGGTCCGTGGTGGGCGGCGGCGGCTCCACCCCGCACCGAACCACCACGGCATTGCGCTCATCCCCCCACGCCATGGTGGCCTGCGCGTCCGTGGAGACCTCGGAGAGCCCGAACCGGTCCCCCCGCAACTGCAGGAGGATCTCCCCGCACACCGGATCGGGGGCGAAGGGTCCGGGCTCCAGCAGCACGCTCCCCGCGCACCCTCCCAGCGCCGCCAGGGACACCAGCGCCGCCGCTGCGAGAGCCCGTCTACCCATGCTCCAACTGTACGGTGGGCACATGCACACCCGCGGCGGCCCGCCCACCCTCGTGAAGGATCTCACCGAGGAGGAGCTGATCGCCCGCTTCGCCCCCCTCCTCCCGCAGGGTGGGGCGCTCGTCCCCACCGGCGACGACGCCGCCGTCCTCGCCCTCGCCGATCCCCGCGTGGTGGTCACCACCGATGCCCTCGTGGAGGGTGCCCACTTCCGCCGCGAGTGGTCCAGCGGCGCCGACGTGGGCTGGCGCGCCATCATGCAGAACGCCCCCGATGTGGCCGCCATGGGCGCCACACCTGTGGGCTTCGTGGTCTCGCTCGTTGTCCCCGGTGATCTGGAGGCGGACTGGGTGGTAGGCCTGGCCGAGGGCATGGCCGAGGCGTGCCGCGAGGTCAGTAGCCGCACGGGACGGCCCTGCGGTGTGGTGGGAGGCGATCTCGCCGGCGGCCCCGCCGTCGTCGTTGCCGTGACCGCGTTCGGCGACCTGGGCGCGGCCGCCCCCGTCCTGCGCTCCGGTGCCCGCCCCGGTGACACCGTGGCCCACGTGGGCACGCTGGGACGCTCGGCGGCGGGACTCGCGCTCCTTCTTTCCGGGGACGACGACGCAGCCCGCCTCCCGTCGTCGGGTGGCAGTGCCGTGGGGACGTACCTGAGGCCGCAGCCGCCCCTCGAGGCGGCCCTCGCGGCGGCGGGGGCGGCGAGCGCCATGATGGACGTCTCGGACGGGCTGGTGCGCGACGGCGGCCGGATCGCGAGGGCGTCCGGGGTGCGCCTCGAGCTCTCCTCCGAGGGGCTGGTGGACGAGGTGGTGTCGGAGGTGGCCGAGCGGCTCGGGGCGGACCCACTGGCGTGGGTGCTCGGCGGGGGAGAGGACCACGGGTTCCTCGCCACGTTCCCGCGCGGGGTGGAGCTGCCGGCGGGCTTCCGGGTGATCGGACGGGTGGCGGAGGGCGCGGGGGTGCTCGTGGACGCAGCTCCGCCCCCGGTGGCCGGGTGGGACCACTTCGGGGGCGGAAGCTAGGAGATCAGGATCAGAAGGTCACGGAGAGGAGTGTCTGCGCCTCCTCCTCGATCACCTCGATCGAGGCGAACTCGGTGTGGGTGACGCCGATGAAGAGGACGCTCATGCCCTCGAAGGGCGGATCCACCACGATCGTCATGTCCTCCGCCCCGGAGGCGTCCACGTCGCTGATCACGTCCTCACCGGGCTCGGGATAGCGCAGACCGGAGACGGTGACCTTCAGGATCTGCTCGGCATTGCCCATGTCCACCGGCTCGCCCGAGCCCTGCTGGAGGGCCTCGTCCACGAACTCGGCCTCCCAGTCGAGGGTGTCCGCTCCCTCGAAGGTGAACACGGCGCTCCGCCCCACCTCGCCAGTGGAGACCTCCACGTCCGCCAGGAACAGGTCCCCGCCAGCGGTGGGGAAGTCCTCCGATCCCACGGGCTCCTCGCCGGGCCTGATCTCGTGGGATTCGGTGCCCGGATCGGTTGCGGGGGCCGTGGGATCCTCGATGGGCTCCGGGGTGGCCTCGGCCGTGGACCGGGCCAGCCGGGCGACATTCCGGGCGCCGG
>JAUNRP010000079.1 GCA_030544165.1 bacterium | reverse complement strand
GGCGTCACCACCAGAGCCCCCGCCTCGCGCCGCACCCCGAGCACCGCCTCCAACCCGGCCCGGTACATCCATCCCGCCGAACCGGTGTACCAGGTCCAGCCGCCCTTCCCCTCGAACGGCGCCACCGAGTACACGTCCGCCGCCACCACGTACGGCTCCACGGCATACACATCCGCCGCCGCGCGATCCCGCGCATGGTTCACCGGATTCAGCATCGAGAAGATCTCATGCGCCCGGTCCACGCGCCCCAGCCGCGCCCACGCGAACACGGACCACAGCGCCCCGTGCGTGTACTGCCCGCCGTTCTCCCGCACGCCCGGCGGGTACGCGCGGATGTAGCCGGGATCCGGATCCGAGTGCTCGAACGGCGGCGTGAACAGCTTCAGGATCCCCACATGTGGTTCCTCGAGCTCCCGCTGCACCGCCTCCATCGCCATCCGCGCCCGGTCCGGCCGCGCACCCCCACTCAGCACCGCCCACGACTGCGCAATCGCATCAATCCGGCACTCCTCCCGGCCGGCGGACCCGAGCGGCGTCCCATCATCGAAGTACCCGCGCCGGTACCACGCCCCGTCCCAGCCCTCCGCCTCGAGCGCCGCGAGCAGCCTCTCCCGCTCCTCCGCCAGTTCCTTCACGACGACGGCGTCCCCCCGTTGGTCCGCCACCTCACCGAACTCCTGGAGTGCGGTGGCGAGGAACCATCCCAGCCAGACGGACTCGCCGCGTCCGTCCTCGCCCACCCTGTTCATGCCGTCGTTCCAGTCTCCGGTTCCCATGAGCGGCAGCCCATGGAAGCCGTAGCGCATCGCGTGGCGCAGCCCGAGCAGGCAGTGCTCGTAGAGGGTGGCCCCCTCCTCGGAGGTCTCCGGCTGGAAGTAGCGTTCGTGCTCGCCCTCCGCGAGCTCATCGCCCTCGAGGAACGGCACCCACTCCTCCAGCACGGAGAAGTCCCCGGTGACCCGCAGGTAGTGGGCGGTCACGTAGGAGAGCCAGACCACGTCGTCGGTGATCCGGGTGCGGATCCCGGCGCCGGTGGCGGGCAGCCACCAGTGCTGCACGTCCCCCTCGCGGAACTGGCGGCCGGCGGCGATCAGCAAATGCGCGCGGGCTACGGCCGGGTCCACGAGTACGGAGGTCATCGAGTCCTGGAGCTGGTCCCGGAACCCGTACGCGCCGGAGGCCTGGTAGTAGCCGGAGCGGGCCGTGATGCGGCACGCGATGGTCTGGTAGAGCAGCCAGCCGTTCATCAGCACATCGAACGCCGGGTCCGGGGTGCGCACCTGCACCATCCCCAGGATCCGGTCCCAGTGCTGGCGGACGGCCTCCAGCTCCGCGTTCCAGTCCGTGGCGCGGTGGGCATCCACGAGCCCGGCCACCTCATCCGCCGCGGCCGCAGCGCCAAAGGTGATCACCACCTCCGCGGTCTCGCCCGGGCCCACCTCCACGTCCCGCGCCATCGCGAGGCAGGGGTCCATCCCGGCGCCCACGCGCCCGGAGAGCGGAGCGGCGAGGTTGCCGGTGACGGAGCCCGTGGGCTCCCCGCGCACCCCGCTCGCCGGCCCGCGCGCGGCCGCTGACGAGCCCGCCGGAGCAGACCCACCCGGCCCGCGCGTCGCGCCCGCGCCCCCACCCGCGGCCCCCGCCGAACCACGCGCTCCCGCTGCCTTCCGCCGGATGGCCGCGGGCGCCGCCACGCTCCCGTGCCGGCCCAGGAACTCGGCCCGGTCCCCGGTCCACGATCCCTGGCGCCCCTCCATATCCACGAACGCCGCCTGCCCAGGCAGCGAAGGGCTCCACGGGTTGCGC
Source organism: bacterium (assembly GCA_030544165.1). Taxonomy (GTDB): domain Bacteria; phylum Actinomycetota; class Actinomycetes; order Actinomycetales; family Actinomycetaceae; genus JAAZBW01. The sequence goes on along the minus strand of JAUNRP010000079.1, from coordinate 6,878 downwards.
ACCACCAGCGCGCCGGTCCGCTCGTCCACGGAGGTGATCAGGTGCCGCGAGGCCGCCGTCTGGCTCTGGCCCAGCACCGGCTCCGCGTACCAGGTCAGCCGCACCGCGCGGGCCACGGGGCTCGTGTTCACCACGCGGACGATCGCCGCCTTCACCGCCCCCTCGAGCGGCACGAACATGGTCTGCGAGACCTCCAGCGCCCCGAACTTCACGGAGTGCTCCGTGTACCCGAAACCGTGCCGCGTCTCGTGCTCCCCGCCGGGCACCGCCCGCGATCCCAGGGACGCCGCCGTGCCCGAACGCAGGTCCTGCACGTACAGCACCTCGGAGACCGGCGATTCGATCGGCTGGTTCCGCCACGGCGTGAGCTGGTTGTCCCGCGAGTTCCCCCACCACGTGTACCCGGCCCCCTCCGCGGTGGCGTGGAATCCGAACTCGGCGTTGGCCACCACGTTGGTCCATGGCGCCGGAGTGTGGTGCCGCGCCGAGGTGGCGATCGCGTACTCCCGGCCGCCATCCACGAACCCGCCGTAGCCGCTCGGCAGCGCAACCTCGCCTGAAACCTCGGGCACCTCCGCCGGCACCGGCGGCCGCCGGAGCGGACCATTCGGGCGCTCCGCCGCCGCGCTCAGCACCAACTGGTCCGAGAGGTCCCCGCGCTTGGCTACCAACACCACCGCTGCGGCCCCGAACAGCGCATCCAACGCAGCAACCGGCGCCAGGTCCCGACGCACCACGAACACGTGCCCCGTGGAGTCCGGGTTCCCCGTGCGCGGCTGGATGGAGCCCGCCAACTCCTCGAGCCGCCGCTGCAGCCCGGCCAAGTATCCGCCCCGCTCCGCCAGCAGCACCAGGTCTGCCGCGATCCGGTGGAGCCGCAGGTACTCGAACGCCCGCACGGCCTGGCGGACCAGATCGATGTCCTCCTCGTCATCGATCCGCACCACCACGATCGGCAGGTCCCCGGAGATCCCGAGTGCCCACAGGTCCGCCTGCGATCCGGCCGACTCCAGCACCTCGGCGGACGCCCGCATGGCCGGATCCGGGTAGAGCACCACACCGGCCAGGCTCTGGAACATGGCCGCCTCGTTGGGGGTGATCCCCAGGTGGCGGAGCTGTCCCTGCGCGGTGGTGAACGCGAGTGCCTTCAACCGCTCGAACGCCCCGGCCGAGCGGTGCTGGTCCACCAGCCGCAGCACATCTTCCTCGCTCGCAGCCACCGCGGTCCACAGGTGGAACCCGCCCCGCCCCGCGGCCGGCACCGCCAGCGGCACGGTCAGCGAGAGCACCGGCTCCATCACGTACCCAGTGGTGCCACTCGGCTCCAACCGCCCAATCACCTGCGCCGGGTTCCGCAGGGACCGCCCGCGCCCGATGAACGCACGCCCGTCCGTCTCCACGCCCACGCCCGCATCGGGATCCGGCCCCACGATCCCCGGCTCCTCCGCCGCGGTCACAAACTGCGCCACCCACACCTCCGGATCGGAGGAGGAGCGTTGGCGGCGGGTGGCCAGGAGCACGCCGTCCCTGAACTCGGTGCGCACGAACATCTTGGAGAAGGCGGGGTGGGCGTCGTCGTCGCCGGGGCGGGCCAGGGCGAGCTCGGCGGCGGAGGTGACCTCCAGGTCCACCGTGGCCGGCCCCTGGTTGCGCACGGTGACCTCCTGCACCCACACGTCCGCCTCCGGGGAGATGTGGTGCTCGAGCGCGGTGGTCACCCGGTTCTCCGTGCGGTGGAAGAGGATCGAGTCCTCCGCGAACAGGGCCGTGGTGGTGGCCCCGCCCTCGAACAGCGGGTACTCGGTGGGGATGTGGAACGCCCCGCTGGCCCGGTCCCGGATGAAGAGCGCCACCCCGGAGGAGTCCGTGGTGAGGTCCGGGTGCCACCGCGTGAGCGCCACCCCGTTCCATCGCACGTGCGTCCCACCCACCGGCGTGGCCGTCAGAGTCAGCCGGCCGTTCGAGAGCGCCCCGATCGTCCGCCGGTCCAGCGCCGCCCCCACGAACCGGCGGTCCGTGGTGGGCGTGACCGCACGCACCTTGCGCTCGCGGGCCGGATCCAGCTCGTCCGTGCGCGCGTGCACCACCGGCGCCACGCGGGGCTCGGCCTCGTGGAGCAGCAGCTCGGCCGCGCGCACCATCGGCTCGCAGTGGAACCATTCGCGCATGGTGCCGCCGGTGAGCACGTTGTGGATGGCCACGATCGTCATCCCGGAGTGGTGCGCCATGTAGTTCTTGACCACCGCGCAGCGCTCCCCGCGCCGCAGCCGCTCGGGCGTGAAGTCCACCGCCTCGTAGTACCCGTACCGCCCGCGCGCCCCGAACTCCTCGAGCGCCCGGTAGTTCTCCAGCGCCGCCTCCGGATCGAGCTGCGCCGCGAGCCCCGTGGCGTACGGCGCGATCACCACGTTGTCCGCCAGCCCGCGCACGATCCCGAGCCCCGGCACCCCGAACGGGCTGTACTGGTAGTTGAGCTCCCTATCCCGCGCGTTGAAGCCCGATTCGGAGACGCCCCACGGGATCCCGAGCTCCTCCCCGTACTCCCGCTGCCGCGCCACCACCCGCTCCATCGTGGTGGCCAGCAGCCCTCCCGCCGGCGAACGCATCACGAGCGCCGGCATCAGGTACTCGAACATCGATCCGGACCACGAGAGCAGCGTGGCCCGCCCCTCCACCGCCGTCAGCCCGCGGCCGAGCCGGCCCCAGTGCTTGGTCCGCAGGTCCCCCTTCGCGATCCCCACGAACGAGGCGAGCCGGCACTCACTCGCCAGCAGATCGTAGGTGGCCGCGTCCAACTCCTCCGTGTCCGGGTTGAACCCCACGGAGAGCAACTCCCGTTCGTCATCGAACACGAGCCGGAAGTCCATCGCCTCCACCTCGCGCCGCGCCTCGGCCTCCACCCAGCGCAGCCGCGTCCGCGCCGCCTCCCGCTCGCCCTCCGTCAGCCGCAGGTCCCGCAGCCGCGAACGCACCGTCCCGGCCACAGCAACCAGCCAGTCCCGCACGTCACTTCCCGCTGGTGCTCGCTCCTCCATCCCGACGACGACGGCGAGCACCTCCTCCCACGCAGCCTGCTCCGCGTCCCGGCCGGCGCCCACAGGAACAGCCGCCACCGCCTGACGCAGCCCGGCCAGATCGGGGGCCGCGCCCCCACCCGACTCCGCTGCGCAGGTGAGCGTGTCCAGCACACCCGGGCGCACGTCGTCGGAAATGGGGTTGTGGGTGGCGAGTTCGGTGCACGCGTTGGCGAGCGCGATGAGGTGGCCGGCGAGGTTGCCGGAGTCCACGGAGGAGATGTAGCGGGGGTTGAGGGGGCGGGTGGTGGCGGTGTCGTACCAGTTGAAGAGGTGGCCGCGGTAGTGGTCGAGCGAGATCTGGGTGCGGATGGTGGCGAAGAGGCGGTCGGTGAGGTCCGCCCAGCCGATCCAGCCGAGGTCGCGGGCGGCCACGGCGGAGAGGTAGTACATGCCGATGTTGGTGGGGGAGGTGCGGTGGGCCACGCGGTCGGCGGGGTCCTCCTGGAAGTTGTCCGGCGGGAGGTCGGAGCTCTCCGGGCCCACGAACACCTCGAAGTAGCGCCACGTGCGGCGGGCGATGGCGCGGAGCTGGGCGCCGGTCTCACGGGAGGCGGAGCGCTCCACCTTCTCCACCGGGCGGGAGATGAGCCACGCGGCCACGGGCGCGAGCATCCAGAGGACGAGGGGGACCAGGGTGGCGCCGGAGAGGTCCGGGTTGAGGATGGTGGCGATCCCGAGGACCGCGGGCGGGATGAGGCCCGGCGCCATGCTGCGGGCGAACCAGGGGAGGCCGCCCTTGGCGGAGCGGCCCGCGGCGGCGGCGGTGGTCCACTCGAGGAGGTTTGTGCGCGAGATGCCGAGGCGCCAGAGGGTGCGGGCGATCGCGTCCACCATCGCGGCGGCGGTGTGGGCGAGGAAGGTGAAGTCCAGGAGGCCCACGGAGAGGCCCTGGGAGATGTCCCGCGTGACGGCGCGCACCTGGCTGCGCACCGTGAACCCGCGGCGCATGCCCAGGAGCGAGCGGAGTGCGGGGAGGAGCTGGGGGAGGACCACGGTGGCGGCCACCACGCCCACCCAGGCGCCGAGCGGGCCGGTTTGAAGCAGGAAGGCCCCCACCAGGATGCTGATGACGCCGAGGATGGGGGCGAGGGAGCGGCGGAGGTTGTCCACCATCTTCCAGCGGCCGAGCCCGGACATCCGCCGACTGCGGCGGCCCGCGATCCACGGGAGGAGCTGCCAGTCCCCGCGCGTCCAGCGGTGCACGCGGGAGAGGTGGACCCCGTAGGAGGTGGGGTGCTCCTCCACCACCTCCACGTCCGAGACGTACCCGGAGCGGGAGTAGTTGCCCTCCAGCAGATCGTGGGAGAGCACGGCGTTCTCCGGGATCTCCCCGGCGAGCGCGCGCTCCAGCGGCTCGAGTTCGTAGATGCCCTTGCCGGCGAATGAGCCCTCATCGAAGAGGTCCTGGTAGAGGTCCGCCACGGCGAACGTGTAGGAATCGAAGCCCTGGCGGGTGGAGTAGAGGAGCTGGAAGGAGCTGGTCTCCTCATCCGCGGGGAGGCTCGGGGTCACGCGCGGCTGGAGGATGGTGTAGCCGCGGATCACGGCCGCCTTGGGGTCATCCGAGGCGAAGTGCGCGGCGTTCAGCGGGTGCGCGATCTTGCCCACGAGGCGCTTGGCGGCCGTGCGCGGGAGCTTGGTGTCCGCATCCAGGGTGATCACGTAGCGGAACGGCCCGGGGATCCGGCCCTCGATGGTGGTGATGGAGGTGGTGGCGTCCCCGCGCAGCACGCGGTTCAGCTCCTCGAGCTTCCCGCGCTTGCGCTCCCAGCCCATCCACACGCCCTCGCGCTCGTTCCAGCGGCGCTCGCGGTGGAAGAGCAGGAACCGCTCCCCATAACTCGCGTTCAGTTCCCCGACGCCGGAGCGCACCTCCTCCAGCAGGTCCAGATCCGCTTGGGTCAGTTGGGTCTGGGAGTCCCCCCAGTCCGTGGCGGCGGCGAAGTAGATCTCGCCTGTGTCATTGCCGAGGAAGTGGGTCTCGAGCGTCTCGAGGGTCTCCCTCACCGCGTCCTTCGAGGTGATCATGGTGGGCACCACCACGAGCGTGCGGTACTCCTCCGGCACGCCCTCGTCCAGGCGCAGCTCGGGCATGGGATAGGAGGGGATCAGCCGGGTGAGGCGGGTGCCGAGGCGGGCCACCACGAACTCGGAGATCGGCAGGGCGAGAAGTACCCCGAGCAGGAGGGAGGGCCATGGGGCCAGCCCGGCCCACGCCGTCGTGATGGACCAGGTGGCGAGTGCGGTGAGGGCGAGCGTTGCGAACACGACTGCCGCCACGTAGCCGCCCACGCCGGCGCGCTGGACGGCGGCGATGAGGCGTTCGCGGGGGCGTGGGCGGTAGCCGATCGCGTCCTCGAGGAGGGGGGCGCCGCGGTCCAGGAGCCAGTAGCCCACGTGCTGGCCCACCTCGTCCATGCCCTCCGCGGCGAACCGGGCGGCGCGGCGGGTGATGGTGAGCTCGTCCTGATCGGAGCCGCGGGCCAGGCGCTCGATCTGGGAGCGGTGCAGGTTGCGGGTGGCGAAGTCCTGGTCCGCGTAGCCGGGCGTGCGGCGCAGCTCGCGCTCCACGGCGGAGACGGTCTCCAGCCAGGCCTCCCAGTCCACATCGTCCAGGCGGCGCAGCGAGACCACGATGTTGCGCATGGTGAACGTGGCGCGCGACTGCTTGGCAAGCTCGAGTTGGACGGCGGCCTCCGGATCCAGGCCGCGGTCGGCGAGCTTCTGGTGGATCCAGGTGACCGCCTCCGCCGCAGGCCCCTCGGAGAGGCGGCGCATGAGCTGGACGGCGAACGGGAGGGTGGGTTCGTGGGTGCGCCAGCCCGGGAATGCCTGGTCCAGGGAGAGCGGGGGTTGGTTGGTGGTGGCGATGCCGAGGAGCTGGTCCGCGAGCTGGTTGGCGCGGATGCGCTCGCGGCCGGCGGTCACGATCCCCGTGGAGATCCGGCGGGCGTTCTCCACCAGGAGGATGCGGAGGTTGATGGCCGCGGCCCAGAGCTCGCCGAGCTCGAGGGGGGAGCGGGAGGAGTAGGCCTGGATGTAGCGGGCGAGCTGGTCCGGATCGAACGCCGAGTCCGTGTGGGCCACGTACGCCCACATGATCCCGAACATGCGCGGGTGGCCCTCCAGGAAGCCCGGCCCGAGCTTGGGGAGCAGGCGGAAGTAGCTCTGGGGGAGGTCCCGGCGGACGAGCTGGGCCTGGCGTTCGATCGCGTGGAAGTTGTCCACGAACCACTCCGCCGCCGGGGAGATCGGCTCCTCCGTGGGGTTGCCCGCCATGACCGCGTCATAGTTGGCGGCGAGCACCCGCACGTTCTCCCGCATCCGGTTGAGGAGGGAGACCACGGGCGTGGCCTTGCGGAGGGTCAGGTGGGAGTCCGCGAGGGCGTGGGCGTGGCGGGCCAGTTGCTCCTCGGAGAAGCGGGGTCCGCGGATCACCGATTCGTCATCCCACGGCGCGCGGCTGCGCCTCGGGAGAGGGTTCACACCCGGTGATCGCGGGCTCACCGGACCTCCTTCGCGCAGACGGCTGGGGTTGCCTCGGGCTGTGCGCGGGATGGGTCCCGGACTGCGTTGAGGGCTACCTTTCACACTACGTCAGCGCAGGTGGCCGCGCCTCACCCCTCCGTCCCGCCCTCCACCGTGAGGGTGCGCCAGATTTTGGTGTGGGGGCGCCCCCTCTGGCGCCCCCCCCCCCCAATCTGAAGCCCCCCGCGGGCGGGGGGGGCGCTAGGCCCGCGGGGGGGGGGGGGGGGGCTCGGGGGTGTTCTCGGAGGTTGGACCCGGGCCGGGGCCGGGGCC
>JAUNRP010000078.1 GCA_030544165.1 bacterium | reverse complement strand
AGCTCGTCCTCGAGCAGCTTCGGGATGAGGGCCTCGTCCTGCCGCCCGAGCGTGTCCGCGTCCAGCGACTGGTGCGCCAGCGGCAGGTCGATCAGGGGCTTCACGCCGCGCCCTCCCGGCGGCGCGCGCCGCTGATGGTCGCCTGCCCGAGCACGCGCGTCCCGTCGTACACCACGGCGGACTGCCCAGCCGCCACTCCGCGTACCGTCTGGTCCAGCGTCACCGTGAGGCCGTCTCCCTCTCTCACGACGACGGCGGGGTGCGGCTCGCCGTGTGCGCGCAGTTGGACTGTGGCCGGGTGGGGCTGGTGGGCGGGCACGTCGTCCGCGAGCCAGACCACGTCCGTCCCGCTGATCTCGTCAACCGAGAGCAGCGCCGAGGGTCCCACGATCACCGTGTTGGACTCGGGGCGGATCTCGGTCACGTACCGTGGCGCGCCGTCCGCGGCGGGCCGCGGGAGTCGCAGCCCCTTCCGCTGGCCCACGGTGAACTGGTAGGAGCCGGCGTGCTCCCCCACCTTCGCTCCGGTCTCGTCCAGGATCTCGCCCGGCCGGTCCCCGAGGCGGCGGCGGAGGAAGCCGGCGGTGTCTCCATCGGCCACGAAGCAGATGTCGTAGGAGTCGGGCTTCTCGGACAGGGAGAGCCCGCGGGCCGCCGCCTCGGCGCGGATCACGTCCTTGGAGGGGGCGTCCCCGAGCGGGAACAGGGAGCGGGCGAGCCGCTCCGCCCCCATCACCGCGAGCACGTAGGACTGGTCCTTCTCCATGGTGGCGGCGCGGTGGAGCTCGAGGCCACCGTGGCCGCCGCGCTCGATGCGGGCGTAGTGGCCGGTGGCCACCGCATCGAAGCCGAGGGCGATCCCCCGGTCCAGGAGGGAGGAGAACTTCACGTGCTCGTTGCAGCGCACGCACGGGTTGGGGGTACGCCCCGCCTCGTACTCGGCCAGGAAGTCCGCCACCACGGTCTCCTCGAACTCCTCGGAGAGGTCCCACACGTAGAACGGGATGCCGAGGGTGTCCGCGGCGCGGCGCGCGTCCGAGGCGTCCTCGATCGAGCAGCAACCGCGCGATCCGGTCCGGTGCTCGGCCCGCGAGCGCGAGAGTGCCATGTGGACGCCCACCACATCGTGCCCCGCGTCCACGGCGCGCGCGGCGGCGACGGCGGAGTCCACCCCTCCGGAGAGGGCGGCGAGTACCTGCATGGTGTCCTTCGGATTCGTGGGTTGGTTCGCGTGGTCCGTCAGCGGCGGGTTCCGGCGGCGCGGGCCCGCTCGATCGCGGTGGGAAGCGCCCCGATCAGGGCCTCCACGTCCGCCTCGGTGGTGGTCCACCCAAGGCTACAACGCAGGGTGGCGCCCGCTTCTTCCTCGCTCCCGCCCATGGCGAGCACCACGTGGCTGGGCTGGTGGACCCCGGCCCGGCACGCGGAGCCCGCGGAGGCGGAGAGGCCGGCGCGGTCGAGCGCGAAGAGGAGGGCCTCGGCGCGTAGGCCCTCGATCACGGCGTGGGTGAGGTGTGGGAGGCGCTGGTTCTCCGCGAGTTCCGCACCCGTGATCCGCGCCCCCGGGGTGGCGGCGAGCGCCTCCTCGATCCGGCCGCGCAGGAGCCGCAGCCGCGCTGCCTCCTCCTCGCGGACTGCCACCGCCTCTGCGAGCGCGGCCGCGAGCGCCGCGGCCCCGGCCACGTCCACCGTCCCGGACCGGATGCCGCGTTCCTGGCCGCCGCCTGCGCCAATCGCCCGGAGCGCCACGCCCCGGCGGGCGAGGAGGGCGCCGGTCCCCACGGGCGCCCCCACCTTGTGGCCGGAGATGCTGGCGAGGTCCAGGTCAGATTCGTGGAAGTGGAACGGGAGGTGGCCGATCGCCTGCACGGCGTCCGAGTGGGCGATCGCTCCCGCCTCGCCGGCGGCCGTCACGGCGGCGGAGACCGGCTGGATCACCCCGGTCTCGTTGTTCGCCCACATGAGGCTCACGAGCGCGGTGCCCTCCCCCACCGCGTCCCCGAGCGCCAGGGCGTCCACCTGGCCGGAGGGCCGCGCCGGAGCGTAGGCCACCCCGAACCCCTCACCCTCGAGGAGCCGGGCCGCCTCGAGGACGGCAGGGTGCTCGATCGCAGAGGTGACGAGCGCTGGGACGGTGGCGTCGTCGTCGGGAATGGAAGAGAGGGGACGTGACGCGCGGACGGCGCCGAGGACGGCGAGGTTGTCCGCCTCGGTGCCGCCGGAGGTGAGGAGGACCTCGGCGGGATCGGCGCCGAGCGAGGTGGCGATGGACTCGCGGGCGTCCTCGAGGAGGCGTCGCGCCTCGCGGCCCGAGGCATGGGTGGCGCTCGGGTTGCCCACCACGGCGGCGGCCTCCAGCCAAGCGGCGCGGGCGGAGGGCCGCAGCGGCGAGGAGGCGGCGTGATCGAGGTAGGGCACGGCTCCAGCGTGCCACCAGCGGCGCGGACGGGGCCACCCCGGGGCCGCGGGTGGCGGGAATCACCGGGGGGCACGTTCAGGATCGGCGGAAACTACGGTTGAATCTTCGGTGTGACTTTTGTGGAGGCAGCACCCAATCCGGTGACCGCGCCCGCCGCGGACATCCACCGGATGGGCGCCACCCTCGTGGGCGACGGTGTGGACGTGGTGGTCCGCGCGTCCCGCGCCACCCGCGTGGACGTCTGCTTCTTCGTGGACGGGGTGGAGCAGAACCACACCCTGCTCGGGCCGATCATCGGCGTGTGGCACGGGCACATCCCCGGGATCGCGGCCGGCACGGAGTACGGCTTCCGCGTGTGGGGCCGCTGGAACCCGAGCCAGGGCCAGCGCCACAACCCGGCGAAACTGCTGCTGGATCCCTACGCCCGCGGCATGGCGGGTCAGATCACGCACGGCCCGGAGATCTACGACTACGAGTGGGAGGGTGAGAGCCCGGGCCAGCCGCACCAGCCGTCGTCGTTGGACTCGGCGAACCACACGGTGCGGGGCGTGGTGCTGGACCAGCCGTTCTCCGCGTTCAACTCGCGCCCGCGCACCCGCTGGGACAGGACGGTGATCTACGAGGCCCACGTGAAGGGCCTGACCATGACCCTGCCGGGCCTGCCGGAGGACCTGCGCGGCACGTACGCGGGGCTCGCGCACCCGTACACGGTCAGCCACCTGAAGCGGCTGGGCATCACCGCGATCGAGCTGCTGCCGGTACACGCCAACATGCCGGAGCCGGCGCTCACGGCGCTCGGCAAGGTGAACTACTGGGGGTACAACACCCTCTCCTTCTTCGCTCCGGAGCCTAGCTACGCCACGGCCTCCGCCCAGGCCGCCGGGGCAGAGGCGGTGCTGGACGAGTTCAAGGGCATGGTCCAGCTCCTGCACGATGCGGGGATCGAGGTGATCCTCGATGTGGTCTACAACCACACCTGCGAGGGGGGCCACGGCGGGCCCACCCTCTCCTGGCGCGGCCTGGACGCGCCCACCTACTACGTGCTGGCGGACGACGGCACGATGATCGACTACACCGGGTGCGGGAACTCGATGGACTTCCAGCACACGCCGGTGGTGCAACTCACCCTGGACTCGCTGCGCTACTGGGTGACCGAGGTGGGGGTAGACGGCTTCCGGTTCGATCTGGCCACCACCATGGGGCGGCGCCGCGAACACTTCTCCCCCCACCACGCCTTCCTGGTGGCCGCCGCCACGGATCCGGTGCTGCGGGACACCAAGCTGATCACCGAGCCGTGGGACCTGGGGCCCTCCGGATGGCGCACCGGCCAGTTCCCCGTGCCCATGGCGGACTGGAACGACCGCTACCGGGGCACCATCCGCCAGTTCTGGCTGGCGGACGCCAATGCGCTCTCCCGCGGGATCGCCCCCGCGCCGCCCTCGGACCTGGGGAACCGGCTCTCCGGCTCCGCGGACCTGTTCGGGTTCGGGGAGATCCCGGGCGGGCGCACCCCGATGGCGTCCATCAACTTCGTCACGGCGCATGACGGCTTCACCATGCGCGACCTCACGCAGTACGACATGAAGCACAACCTCGCCAACGGCGAGGACAACCGGGACGGCACCAACGACAACCGCTCGTGGAACCACGGCTTCGAGGGCGATCTCACCCTGGACGAGCCCAACGCGGTGATCCTGCCGCTGCGGCGCCGCTCCATCCGCAACCTGATGGGCACCCTCATCTTCTCCACCGGCACCCCGATGCTGCTGGCGGGGGACGAGATCGGCCGCACCCAGCAGGGCAACAACAACGCCTACTGCCAGGACAACGAGATCTCGTGGCTGGACTGGGACCTGGAGCAGTGGCAGGAGGACCTCTTCCTCACCACCTGCTACCTCATGGAGCTGCGGCGCCGGAACTCGGCGTTGCGCCCCCTGCGCTTCGCGTCCGGCCGCCCGCTCCCGGATGACACCCTCCCGGACCTCTCCTGGTTCGATCCCGAGGGCGAGCCCAAGCAGGCCCACACCTGGCACGATCCCCACCAGCGGGTCCTCCAGATGCTGCGCTCCGGCAACTCCCACGGCAGGGATGCCCTCATGATCCTGAACGGCTCACTGGGGCCCGTGGACGTGGTGCTCGCCGAGGGCCGCGGGGTGGACTGGGAGCTGGTGTGGGATTCCGAGTGGGAGAGGCCGGCGAGGGAGCTGGAGGTGGTCTCACCCGGCGAGCGGGTCACCCTGGACAGCCTCTCGATGCAGCTCTACCTGACCTATCACCCGGAGCGCGTCCGGTAGTTCGGGCTCCGGCGGGGCGCGCCCGGCGCCCGCCTCTGCGGCGAGAACTCCGGCTCAGTAGTCCATCTGCATCGCCTGGCGCACCTCGGCCAGGGTCTGCTCCGCCACCTCGTTCGCGCGCGCGTTGCCGTCCGCGAGGATCGCCCAGAGCTGGGCCGGATCCGCGATCGCCTCAGCGCGCCGTTCGCGCACCGGCGCGAAGAACTCGTTCACGGCCTCCGTCACGAGCTTCTTCAGCCCGCCCCCGCCGGCATCCCCGAGCTCCTCGGCCACATCCTCCGGCGCCCGCCCGAGGCAGAGCGCCGCGAGCTGCACCAGGTTGGAGACCTCCGGGCGACCGGAAGGATCGAACGTGATGTGCCGGTCCGAGTCCGTCACTGCCCGCTTGATGAGGCGCGCGGTGGTGTCCGCGTCCATCCCGATCTCGATGGTGTTTCCCTTGGACTTGGACATCTTGGTGCCGTCCATCCCGAGCAGGAGCGGCACCTCGGAGAGCAGCGCGTCCGCCTGCGGGAACACCGGCGACTCCGGGACGGCCCGGCCGTAGCGCTCGTCGAAGCGCCGGGCGATCGTGCGGGTCAGCTCGATGTGCGGGAGCTGGTCCTTCCCCACCGGCACCAGGTTCGCCTTGCAGAACAGGATGTCCGCCGCCTGGTGCACCGGGAAGGTGAGCATCAGCCCGCTCATGGGCCGCGCGGAGCCCGCCAGCTCGTCCTTCACCGTGGGGTTGCGCCGCAGCTCGGAGTCCGTGGTCACTGCGAGGAACGGCAACAGGAGCTGGTTGAGTGCCGGGATCGAGGAGTGGGTGAAGACCGTGGTCCGCGCCGGATCGATCCCCATCCCCACGTAGTCCGCGAGCGCGTTCAGCACGTTGTCCCGGATCTCGCCCACGCCGTCGCGGTCGTAGATCACCTGGTAGTCCGCGATCAGGTTGAACTGCTCCACGCCCATGTTCTGCAGGCGCACCCGGTTCGCGTGCGAACCGAAGTAGTGGCCGATGTGCAGCCTGCCGGTGGGCCGGTCCCCCGTGAGCACCCGGAAACGTCCGGGATCCGTGGCGAGCAGCTCCTCGATCTGGTGGCTGCGGGCCACGGATCGGGCCAGGGAGGCGTCGGATGTTGCGTCTGCGATGTCGTGCTCACTCACCCCCCCAGCCTACGTCTGCCCCCGGTCCCTCTTTCCCGACGACGGGCCCCAGGTGGCGTGGAGATGGTCACGCCTCGGCGTTTAGGGGGGCGCGCTGGCCGTGGCTAGACTCGCTGCAGAATCACGCGAAGAAGGAACCACACATGACCACCGACCTCACCCACGATTTTGCTGCCCAGGTGCGGGCCGTCTCCGGACGGCCCGTCCCCGCGTCCACACCGTTCGACCTGTGGGCGGGGCTCTCCGCCGCCATCGTGGATCGGATCGCGGATGACTGGGAGGCCAGCGAGGAGGCGTACGCCGCCACCCGCCAGGAGCACTACTTCTCCGCGGAGTTCCTGATGGGCCGCGCGCTCCTGAACAACCTCTCCAACCTCGGCCTGGTGGAGCAGGCGCGGGAGGCGGTGGGGGCTTTCGGGCAGGACCTCTCGGTGATCCTCGAGGAGGAGCCGGACGCCGCACTCGGCAACGGAGGCCTCGGCCGACTCGCCGCCTGCTTCCTGGACTCCTGCGCCACTCTCGACCTGCCGGTGCGCGGCTACGGCATCCTCTACCGCTACGGCCTCTTCAAGCAGCTGTTCGATCACGGGTTCCAGACCGAGCACCCCGACCCGTGGATGGAGGAGGGCTACCCGTTCGTCATCCGCCGCCAGGAGCAGACCCAGATCGTCACCTACAACGATCTGACCGTGAAGGCGGTGCCCTATGACATGCCGATCACCGGGTACGGCACGAAGAACGTGAACACGCTGCGGCTGTGGAAGGCCGAGCCCATGGAGGAGTTCGACTACCAGGCATTCAACTCCCAGCGCTTCACCGATGCGATCGTGGAGCGCGAGCGCACGAATGACATCTCCCGCGTCCTCTACCCGAACGACACCACCTACGAGGGCAAGGTACTGCGAGTGCGCCAGCAGTACTTCTTCGTCTCCGCCTCACTGCAGGAGATCCTCGCGAACTACCTCGCGCAGCACGGCGAGGACCTCACCGGGTTAGCCGAGTTCAACGCGATCCAGTTGAACGACACGCACCCGGTGCTCGCGATCCCGGAGCTCATGCGGCTCCTGCTGGACGAGCACGGGGTGAGCTGGGAGGACGCCTGGGAGGTGGTCACCTCCACGTTCGCCTACACCAACCACACGGTGCTGGCCGAGGCGCTGGAGACCTGGGAGATCTCCATCTTCGACCGCCTCTTCCCGCGCATCATGGAGATCTGCCGCGAGATCGATCGCCGCTTCCGCGAGGAGATGGCCGAGCGTGGGGTGGACGCCGGGACCATCGACTACATGGCACCGGTCTCGGGCAACCGGGTCCGCATGGCGTGGATCGCCTGCTACGCCGCCTACTCCATCAACGGCGTGGCGGCCCTGCACACCGAGATCATCAAGCGCGAGACACTGGGGGACTGGCACGCCATCTGGCCGGAGCGGTTCAACAACAAGACCAACGGTGTGACCCCGCGGCGCTGGCTGCACCAGTGCAACCCCCGCCTCTCGGCCCTCCTCCACGAGGTCACCGGATCGGATGCCTGGGTGCGGGACCTCTCCGTGCTCGCCCAGTTCACCGAGGTGGATGACTCCGTGCTCACCCGCCTGACCGAGATCAAGCACGCCAACAAGGTGGACTTCGCCGCGTGGGTGAAGGAGCGCGAGGGCATCGAGATCGATCCGGACGCGATCTTCGATGTCCAGATCAAGCGCCTCCACGAGTACAAGCGCCAGTTGCTCAACGCCCTGTACATCCTGGACCTGTACTTCCGCCTCAAGGACGATCCGGGCCTGGGCCTGCCCAAGCGCGTGTTCGTCTTCGGTGCCAAGGCGGCCCCCGGCTACGTGCGCGCCAAGGCGATCATCAAGCTCATCAACGCGATCGCCGAGCTGGTGAACAACGATCCGGAAGTGAGCGAGCGGATCAAGGTGGTCTTCATCCACAACTACAACGTCTCCCCCGCCGAGCACATCATCCCGGCCGCCGAGGTCTCCGAGCAGATCTCCACCGCCGGCAAGGAGGCCTCGGGAACCTCCAACATGAAGTTCATGATGAACGGCGCCCTCACTCTGGGGACCCTGGACGGCGCGAACGTGGAGATCCTGGACTCGGTGGGCGAGGAGAACGCCTACATCTTCGGCGCCACCGAGGACGAGCTCCCAGCGCTCAAGGCCACCTACGATCCGCGCTGGCACTACGAGAACGTCCAGGGCCTCAAGCGCACTCTGGACGGCCTGGTGGACGGGACGCTGGACGACGGCGGCTCGGGATACTTCCACGATCTGAGGAACTCCCTCCTCGAGTGGGGCTACGAGACCCCGGACGTGTACTACGTACTGGGTGACTTCGAGGCCTACCGCCAGACCAAGGACGCCATGGCACGTGACTACACGGACCGCCTCGGCTGGGCACGGAAGTCCTGGGCGAACATCACGCTCTCGGGCCGCTTCTCCTCGGACCGCACGATCCAGGACTACGCCCGCGAGGTGTGGAAGATCGAGCCGACCCCGATCGGCTGACACCGCGAGTCCCCCGGGCGGCTCCACGAGCCCCCGGGCGGGGCCGCGTGGCACGCTGCCACTCCACCCGCACCCCTCGCCGCGTGGCGGTAGGTTGGGAGCGTGAGTACCAAGCGCCGCCAGAACACCCACACGCCCCCGAAGCCCGATCCCGAGGTGGTGGAGGCAACCCAGTACGCGGACGAGCCCGCCAAGGCTCCCAGCCCCGCGGCACCCGAGCCCACAGCGGCCCCCGGCCCCGCGGCAACCCCCGCCGTCGAGCAGGAGACGGAGGCCCCAGCCCCGATCAGATCGGCTGCTGACGCCCTCGCCGCCCACCCCATTGGCCGCATCCCGGTGACCGAGGTCTTCCCCGTGGTGGAGGA
>JAUNRP010000077.1:5382-8791 GCA_030544165.1 bacterium | reverse complement strand
AAGGTGCGCCAGATTTTCCGGCGCAATCAGACCGTGGTGTAGCCGCCATCCACCAGGTAGTAGCCGCCGGTCATGAAGCTGGCGTGGTCGGAGAGCAGGAAGACCACCAGGTGGGAGACCTCCTCCGCCTTGCCCAGGCGGCCGAGGGGGTGCTTGGCGTTGAGGCCGTCGAGGAGTTCCTGGGGCGCCTGCGAGAGCAGCGGCGTGTTGATGTAGCCCGGTCCCACGCAGTTGATGCGCAGACCTTCGGGGCCGTACTCGGCGGCCGCGTTTCTGGTGATGCCCACGACACCGTGCTTGGCAGCCGTGTACGCACCATTCCCGATCGCGGCCACCGCGCCGTGGATGGAGGCCATGTTGACGATCGCGGACTCGCCCGCCCCGGCCTTCAGCATCTCGGGGATCTGGTAGCGCATGCCGTAGAGCACGCCGTTCAGGTTGATGCCGATGACCTTGTCCCAGGCCTCCAGGTCCGTCTCGCCCGCGGGGGCGGCCGGGCCACCGATTCCCGCGTTGTTCACGGCGTAGTTGAGCGCGCCGTACGTCTCGACGGCGAAGCTCACCATGGCCTCGTTGTCCTCCTTGGAGGAGGTGTCACCCTGGACGGCGGCTGCGGTGCCGCCCGCCTTCTCGATCTCGCTCGCCACGCGCTCGGCGGCCTCCATGTTGAGATCGGCGATCACCACCTTGGCGCCGAGTTCTGCCAGCTCCTTGGACACCGCCTCGCCGATGCCGGAACCGCCGCCCGTCACGAGTGCCACCCGGTCCTTGAATCCGTAGCTGTCCATCACCGCTCCTCTGCGTTGAGATTGTGAGTGTGATCCTCACCATAGGAAATGGGTCCCAGGGAGTCCCGGGACGTTGGTCCCCGCAGGCGGGGGGCGCGGGACGGGAGGGCGCATCTGAGTGCGGGCTCGCGCACAGTGTCAGAGGGCCTCGATAGTGTGCGGACCATGAGCGCACCCGAGCCCCAGCCCCTGCGGATCCGTACCGAGATCGTGCCCGCCGGACCCGCGGCCGCGATCGAGCTGACCGAGGACCAACTGGAGGAACTCGGGGCGGGGGCGAGGTCCGCCGTCGTGGTGACGATCGAGGGCCACAGCGAGCGGCTGCGGATCGCCAGGATGGGCGGGTGCCTGATGATCGGGCTGCGGCGGGAGGTGCGGGAGGCGTTCGGGGTGGAGGCCGGGAGCGTGGTGGACGCGGAGATCGCGCTGGATGCCGCACCCCGGGAGGTCGAGATCCCGGCCGAGCTGGAACGGGAGTTCGCGGCGGCGCCGGAGGTGGCGTCGTCGTTCGAGGAACTGGCGTACACGCACCGTAAGGAGTTCGCGCGGTGGGTGGGCGAGGCCAAGCGGGAGGAGACGCGGCTGCGGCGGGCGGCCGAGGCGGTGGTGATGCTGCGGGAGGGGCGGACGCGGTCGTAGGGCTCGCGGTGGTGCCTGAGGGGAGAATGGAGCGGTGAGTACGCCAGCCAGCACGTGGTACCACCGCCTCGTCACGCCCGATCCCGAGGGTGAGGCGGACGCCGGCGGCACCGAGCGCGTGGCGCGTAATGGCCTGCGGCAGATCACCGCCCAGGCGCTGCAGAGTGCCGGGGATCAGGTGGTCAACGCCAAGACCGTGCTCCCCTGGATCCTCACGGGCGTGGGGGCGCCGGCGGCGCTGGTGGCGCTCCTTGTTCCCATCCGCGAGGCCGGCTCCATGCTGCCGCAGGCGGCGCTGACCCCCCGGGTGGTGCGGGCGCCGCGGCGGGCGAGGGTGTGGGCGGCTGGCTCGCTGGTGCAGGCTGCCGCGGTGCTGGGGATGGGTGCCGCCGCAGCGTTCCTCTCCGGGGCGGTGGCGGGTTTCGCGATCGTGGGCGCGCTCGCGGTGTTCTCGCTCGGGCGGGCGCTGGGCTCGATGGCCGCCAAGGACGTGCAGGGCCGCACCCTCCCGAAGGGTCAGCGCGGCCAGATCTCCGGCATCTCCACGGTGGCCGCAGGCGTGGTGGCCGTGGCGGTGGGGCTCGGGCTGCGGGCGTTCGGGGAGGGACTCTCGCCCGGGATCCTCGCGGTGTTCCTGGTGGGCGCCGCGGTGGCATGGGTGGCGGCAGGAGCGATCTACCGCGGGATCGAGGAGGATCCCCCTGCCGATTCCGGTTCAGGTTCCGGTTCCGGAGAGGGCGGTGGCGAGCCCTGGTGGCGGGAGATGCTGACGCTCCTGGCGCGCGACGCCCCGTTCCGCACCTTCGTCATCGTGCGCGCCCTGCTCCTGGTCTCGGCACTCACGCCCCCGTTCTTCGTCACGCTCGCCGCGGACCACGGCAACACGTGGCTCAGCGGCCTCGGCGGCTTCGTGATCGCCTCCGCGCTCGCCGCGATCCTCGGCGGGGGCGTGGCCGGCCGCCTCGCCGACCGCTCCTCCAAGACCGTCATGTCCGTTGGCGCCGGGCTGGCCTCCGTTGTGGTCCTCGCCGTGGTCCTGGTTGTCTGGCTCGCCGACGACGCCACCATCCGCCCCGTCCTCATCCTCGCCTTCTTCCTTGTCTCACTCGTCCATGTGGGGATCCGGGTGGGGCGTAAGACATATGTGGTGGACATGGCCGAGGGCGATCAGCGCACCCAGTACGTGGCCGTCTCCAACACGGCGATGGGCGTGATCCTGCTGGTGACGGGCGCGGTGAGCTCCGGGCTGGCGACGTTCGGTGAGCTGCCCGCACTGGTGTTCCTGGGCGTGCTCGGGGTGGCGGGAGCGGTGCTGGGGGCACGGCTGCCAGAGGTCTCCAAGCGCTAGCCGGCTCGGTGGGTGGGCTACGGCGTGCGGGATGCTGCCGAGGCGAAGCCCAACCAGGTGTGCCGGTTGTTCCACCAGCACCATCCCACCTTGGGGGCGTCCCTGTTCTCCGCGCCGTCCCGGCCGGTGCCGCCCGAGATCCAGATGGCCGGAGTGCGGGAGTCGAACCCCTTGTCCTTCTTCAGGCGCGAGCCGATCGTCATGAAGCAGAAGTTGGGCTCGAGCCACTCCGGCCGATGCAGGAGTAGGGAGATCCCCTCGTTCACGGTGAGCGGGCTCCGGCCGCGCTCCCCCAGCGCCTCCGCGGCCTCGGGCCCGGAGAGGTTGCGGTACTCATCGCCCCGTTCCGCGCCGTGGAGGAGATAGAGCGGAGAGTCCGGGACCGGCGCGGTCTCGGTGGCCGCGAAGTCATCGAGGTCCGTCATGTCCACCACCACGAAACCGGGCTTGCCGGCCCGCTCGATGAGGGGTGCCAGGCGCGAGGCGGGGATGAGGTCCGGGTGAATGGCGAGGACGGCGTTCGGATCGTCCTCCGGGAGGCCCTCCGCCAGCGCCCGGAATGCCTCCGGGTCCATGCCAGCGAGCGCGGGTACCCCCAGGGTGACGAGGCGTTCGAGTTGTTCGCGCAGATTCA
>JAUNRP010000077.1:0-5282 GCA_030544165.1 bacterium | reverse complement strand
GCGAGCGCGGGTACCCCCAGGGTGACGAGGCGTTCGAGTTGTTCGCGCAGATTCATCCACAACCTCCCTCAAGGACTCCCCTTATCGAACGACTGTTCGATAGACTTGCGGGGTGTCAATGGGTTCCAACATCCTGCACGCCGATCTTGATTCCTTCTACGCCTCGGTCGAACAACTTCTGGATCCGAGTCTCCGTAGGAAGGCGATCGCGGTCGGCGCCAGTGCCACGGGCGGAGTGGTGCTCGCATGCTCGTACGAGGCCAAGGCGTTCGGGGTCTCGGGGGGCATGCCGGGGTGGCGTGCCGCCCGCCTGTGCCCGGATCTCATCTTCGTCCGGGGGAACTTCCACCGGTACAAGGAGTTCGGGGATCGCGTGATCGCGGTGATGGAGGACTTCACGCCCCTCATCCAGCGCATCTCCATCGATGAGGCGTTCCTGGACGTCTCGGGGGCCACCCATCTGTTCGGGCCCCCGGATGTGATCGCAGCCCGCCTGCGGGCACGGGTGGCGAACGAGGTGGGCCTCCCCATCAGCGTGGGAGTGGCACGCACCAAGAGCCTCGCCAAGATCGCCTCGCAGGTGGCCAAACCCAACGGGCTCGTGGTGGTTCCCCCGGAGAGGGAACGGGAGTTCCTGGACCCGCTCCCTGTTCGGCTGATGTGGGGCGTGGGCCCGGTGACCGAGGCGAGGCTGGCCGAGCGGGGCATTCGTACCATCGGGCAGCTCGCCGCCACTCCCCGCAACTCGGTGGAGCGGCTGCTCGGCCACGGGGTCGGGGAGAAACTCTCCCGCCTCGCGGTGAACGAGGATCCACGCCGGGTCACCACCTCCCACCGCGGGCGCTCCGTGGGGGCTCAGTCCGCCATGGGCCGGAGGGCGGCCACACACGCCGTTGTGCGTGAAACACTTGGCCAACTGACAGACAGGGTGACGGTCCGTCTCCGGGCCAGCGGCCTCGCGGGGCGCACGCTCACGGTCCGGGTCCGCCTCGCGGACATGCGCTCCCTGACCCGGTCCCATACGTTCCCCGGCCCCATCGCCACCACCCTCACCCTCACAGAGACGGCGGAACGGCTCGCATGGGATGCCATCGGTGAGCCCGGGACCGAGATCTCCCTACTCGGCGTCTCGATCTCCAACCTGGAGCGGCAACCGTTCCTCCAACTCGAACTCCCGCTGTTCGGGGATGACCCCACCATCCCCGGATCCGAATCCGGATCCTCCCGGCTCGCCCTGGACACCTCCATGGACGCGGCGCGCACGAAGTTCGGCAAGGCCGCCGTGGGATACCTCCCCGCACACCTGCGGGACCGCCACGGAACCCCGGACCCCTTCCGCGAACTCGCGGAGCGTGACCTGTGACCAGCCCCAACGCGGCCACCCACTCACGCTGGCAACCCCGGTGGTCCCCCCTCCGGGCGGCACAAACTCCCCTACATTGGACAGATGGCCAGCCCGCGATCCCGCACCTTCGCTGGCCTGCTCGCGTCCAACGTTCTCGGGGGGGTGGGCCTCGCGGCGGGGGTCGCCACGGCGGGCCTCCTGGTCCAGCAGCTCGCGAGCACGGAATGGGCAGGCTTCGGCTCGGCCCTGGGCGTACTCGGGGCAGCCGTCGCCTCCGTCCCTCTCGCGCAGCTCGCGGCCCGCCGGGGCCGGCGGATCTCGATCGCCACCGGATACGCGATCGCAGTGATTGGCGCCCTCATCACCATCGCGGGTGCCGTGACCGAGAACCTCTGGATCACCCTGATCGGCCTGTTCGTGGTGGGCTCCACCCACGCCACCACCCTCCAGACCCGCTACGCGGCGGCTGATCTGGAGTCCGGCCAGGTCCGCGCAAGGGCCATGTCCTACGTGATCTGGGCGATCACGATCGGGTCCGTGCTCGGCCCCAACCTGTTGGGACCCGGCGCGGGACTCGGGCAGGCACTCGGACTCCCGGAACTCGCCGGCCCCTACGTGATCACGATCGTGGCCGTCCTGGGCGCGATCGTCGTGGTCCTCTGGCTCGTCCACCCACCCAGCTCCCTGGCGGACCTGGCCGAGGGGCAGGTGAGGGTCGGCGCCAAGGAGGCTCCGCCGTCGGGGAAGGAGGGCGGGAAACGGACCAGCACGGCGATCTCCGCGCTCCGGTGGGCCCACGGGCACCCGATGGCGCGGTTCGCGGTGGTGGCGATCGCGGTGGCGCATGCGGTAATGGTGGGGCTGATGTCCATGACGTCCGTGCACCTGCGGGACCAGGGCGCGGACCTCGCCACGATCGGCCTGGTGATCTCGCTGCACATCCTCGGCATGTGGGGCCTGAGTCCGGTGTTCGGGTGGGCGTGTGAGCGGTTCGGGCCGAACCTGGTCACGTTCGGGGGCCTCACGATCCTGCTGACCGCGATCGTGCTGGCGATCATCGGCGGGTTCTCTACCACGATCCCGGTGATCACGGCGGCGCTGTTCCTGTTGGGGCTCGGGTGGTCGGCGGTGCTGGTCTCCTCCTCGGCGCTGCTGGCGTCCGTGGACTCCGGCGCCGTCCGGGTACCTCTGCAGGGCGCCACGGACGCGCTCATGCACTACGCCGCGGCCGGGGCAGCCCTGCTCGGCGGACCGGTGCTGAGCTGGTTCGGATACTCCGGCCTCGCGGGCCTCGCGGGGGCGTTCCTGCTGCCCGCGGCCGTGGTGGGGGTACTGGCATGGGGCGGACGCACCGAGGGCTTCACGGCGCAGAACCGGCGAAGGTAGCGAACAAGGGCCTAGTCTGATCGCATGAGCACGGCGGACGAGACGTCACAGCCCGGTCCGCCGGAGATGGAGAGCCCGGAGGGGTCGGCGGTTGCCGCGCCCAACCGGGCCCCAGCAGAAGCCCCGGCCCAAGCCCCGGTCGGCGCCCCAGCCGAAGCCCCAGCCAACAAGGACCACCTGGACCCGAACCGCTGGAAGATCCTCGCGCTCCTCGGCTCCATCCAGTTCATGCTGCTGCTGGACGCCACGGTGGTCTCCGTGGCGCTCCCGCCCATCCAGCGCGAACTCGGCTTCACCCAGGACGGCCTCTCCTGGGTCCTGAACGCCTACACGCTCGCCGCGGGCGGATTCCTGCTGCTCGGGGGCAGGCTCGCGGACGTGTTCGGCCGGCGCCGGATGTTCCTCGCGGGCATGGTGGCGTTCGGCGTGGGCTCCATCTTCTGCGCGCTCGCATGGGCGCCCAGCGTGCTGGTGACCGCGCGGTTCGTGCAGGGCCTCGGAGAGGCGTTCGCCGGCCCAGCCGCACTCGGCATCATCGCGGTCCTCTTCTCCGACCCCTACGAACGCATCCGCGCCCTCTCCATCTGGGGGGCGCTCGCCGGCGCGGGCGGCGCCGCGGGCTCCATGATCGGCGGGGTGATCACCAGCTTCGCGAGCTGGCACTGGCTCTTCATCATCAACATCCCGATCACCATCGCGGCGTTCTTCGGGGTCTTCCGGCTCGTACGCAAGATCAGCGGCACCCCCCAGCCCCTCGACATCCTCGGCGCCATCACCTCCACCTCCGCCCTCGGCCTCCTGATCATGGGTGTCCTCCAGGCGGTGCACGAACCGTTCACCTCCCCCGGCGTCTGGGGCCCGCTCGCCGGCGGAATCGCCTGCGCCATCGCGTTCGTGATCGTGGAGCGCTACGTTCCCGCACCCCTCATCCCCCAGGGGTTCTTCGCAGAGCCCGTCCGCCGCGCCTCCAACGTCCTGGCCGCGTTCGGGATGGCGGTGTTCGCCTCCTACCCGTTCACCATGACGCTCTACGCCCAGCACGTGCTCGGCTACACCCCCCTGGATGTGGGCATCATGATGCTCCCACTCGTGGGCTCCCTCGGGCTCGGCCTGCTCCTCGGCTCGCGCCTCCTGAAGACCCGCACGCTGAAGGAACTCGCGATCGGCACGGGCCTCATCTCCGGCGCGGGCCTGTTCTGGACCAGCTTCATCCGCACCGATTCCACGTTCGCCCCGGACATCCTGCCCGGCATGATCCTCTTCGGCTTCGCCCTGGGCCTCGCGATGCCCATGCTCATCAACGGCGCCCTCTACGGCACCACTCCGGGCAACTCCTCGCTCGCCTCCGCCATCCAGACCACGGCGCAGCAGGCCGGAGGCGCGATCGGCCTCGCCGTCCTCGCCGCCACCGCCACCGCCGTCACCGTTCGCCTCGCCGCCGACGGCCTCCCCTCCCCCGAGGCCTCCACCGCCGGGTACGCCGTGGCCCTCCGGATCGGCGCCGGCCTCTCCCTCGCGTCCTCGCTCGTTGCGTTGGTCATGCTCCCCAACGTCCGAGCCTCCGACGACGCCTCCACCGCTGGCGTCACCAACCCCCTCCCGTAGGGCTCGTCTTCCGTATGAGTCCGCTCGAGATTGTGGTGGTCCTCGCCGCCGGGTTCGCGGCCGGAACGATCAACGTCATCGTGGGCGCGGGAACCCTCATCTCCTTCCCGGCCATGGTCCTGCTGGGCTTCCCGCCGCTCACGGCCACGATGTCCAACTCGCTGGGGATCGTGCCCGGCAGCGCGGCCGGCGCGTTCTCCTACCGGCGCGAGATCCGGCGGCTGTGGCCCACGGCCCGCACAATGCTGCCCGCCTCGATCCTGGGCGGGATCACGGGCGCCACTCTGCTGCTCACCTTCGGCGAGCGCGTGTTCGCGAACGTGGTCCCATGGCTGATCGCGCTCGGCACGGTGCTGGTACTCGTGAACCCCTGGATCAAGCGGAAGCTGCAGGCGCGCCACGCAACGGAACCCGCCGTCGTCGGCCCCGACTACCCAGGCCAGCCACCCGTCTTCCGCACCCGCGCGGCCCTGTTCGGCGCCATCGTGGCGGTGTTCCTGATCGGCACATATGGTGGCTACTTCAGCGCCGCCCAGGGGGTGTTGTTCCTGGGCGTGGTGGGCATCCTCACGAGCCTTTCCATGCAGGACGTGAACGCGCTGAAGAACCTCACCGTCATGGGCGTGAACCTCGTGGCGGCCACGGTGTACGTGGTCACGGCGCCCGAGCTCATTCACTGGGGTCTCGTTGGACTACTCGCTGTGGGGGCGACGGCGGGCGGACTCATCGGCGGGAAACTCGCCCGCCGCCTCCCGGCCGCGGCGCTCCGCGCCTTCGTGGCGGTGGTGGGCACGGTGGCGTTCGTGGTCATGCTCCTCACCTGAGGATCCGCCGCCTCGATTGGGGTCGGGTCAATCCGGTGACCGCGGCCCCCTGCTTCCTCGGCGGCTCCGCCTCGGGCACTCCCCCCTCCGCCTCGGCCGCGCCGCCTCGGGCACTCCGCCTG